>CAZHIK010000348.1:0-6603 GCA_964532635.1 uncultured Enterobacterales bacterium | reverse complement strand
GCGGGGGGCTGCCGGATCGTCACCAAGCCCCACGGGTGTCGGGGATCTCCGCCGCGATCCTCGGATTGCTCGGCGAGGGCGGGGACCAGGGATCACGGTGATTCTCTTCGCCCCTACTCGCCGTCCATGGCCGCCTCCTTCCGGCTGTAGGCATGGCCGCGTCGCGTTCTCAGGCCTTCGAGCTCTATCACCCCAAGGTGCGGCACTGGATCTGGCGCCAGGGGTGGCGTTCGCTGCACGAGACACAGGAGCGCGCGGCCGGACCCATCATCGAGGGCAGCAAGGACGTGCTGGTCTCGGCTGCGACGGGGATGGGCAAGACCGAGGCGGCGTTCTTCCCTCTGTGTTCCCGGATTGCAGACGATGCCGCGGGAAGCGTGCGTGGGCTCTACGTGGCACCGCTGAAGGCCCTCATCAACGACCAATACGATCGCCTGACCCACCTATGTCAGGAGCTGGAGATCCGCGTCACCCGGTGGCACGGCGACGTGCCCTCGGGGCCCAAGAAGAAGCTCATCAGGGAGCCGGCGGGCCTCCTCCTGATCACACCGGAGTCCCTCGAAGCCCTCTTCGTCATCCACGGGCCGCGGATGCCCACGCTGCTCGCCGGCCTGTCCCACGTGATCTGGGATGAGGTCCACGCGTTCTTCGGATCCGAGCGTGGGAGGCAGCTCCAGAGCCTGCTCCATCGCCTGGAGGTCGCCATCCGGCGGCCCGTGCCGCGCGTCGGCCTGTCTGCGACCCTCGGCGAGCAGCCGGAGCGAGCAGCTGAGTTTCTGAGACCGGGACGAGGCTCGGAGGTCGAGGTCATCCGGGGGCAGACGGACAGCCGAGAGCTGCTGCTGCAAGTTCGGGGCTACGAGGTCACGCCTCCGCGTGAGAAGCAAGAAGAGCTCGAACGTGTCGAGCTCGAGGACCAGGTGACGGGCGACTACCTGGAGATCAGTCGCCACATGTACGAGGCCTTGCGGGGTGATGAGAACCTGGTGTTCGCCAACCGACGCCGCGATGTCGAGATCTACTCCGACCTCCTGCGCAGACGCAGCGAGAGGGAGCGGGCGCCGGTGGAGTTCTTTCCCCACCATGGCAGCTTGAGCAAGGAGCTCCGGGAGCACGTCGAGGCGTGGTTGAACCATCCGACTCAGCGGGCCACCGCGGTCTGCACGTCCACGCTCGAGATGGGCATTGACATCCGATCCGTCAAGAGCGTCGCGCAGGTGGGCTCACCGCCCTCGGTGTCGGCCCTGCGACAGCGCCTGGGACGCTCGGGCAGAGCCGAAGGTGAGCCCTCGGTGCTGCGTGTGTATGTCGCCGAGGGCCAGGTGGATGTGCGCACCTCGCCACAGGACGCCATCCGCGCCGAGTTGTTCCAGTCCCTCGCCATGCTTGAGCTGATCTTGCGCGACCATTAGTGTGAGCCACCGGAGGCAGGCGCGCTGCACCTCTCGACGCTGGCTCTGCAGGTGATGTCCGTCATCGCCCAGCATGGCGGGGCGAAGGCCAAGGAGGTCTGGCTCATGCTCTGCCGGCACGGGCCTTTCGGTCGGGTTGGCGGTGAACCCTTCGCTACGTTTCTCCGGGCCCTGGCCGAGCACGACCTCATCATCCAGGATGGAGACGGCACGCTGCTGCTGGGCCTCGAGGGCGAACGGATCGTCAATCACGACAGCTTCTACGCAGCGTTCAATGCCCCGGACGAGTACCGGCTCATCCACAAGGGGCGGCAGCTTGGCACGCTCCCCATCGATCGGCCCCTGATGGAGGGGCTCTATCTGGTGTTCGCAGGTCGGCGCTGGCGCGTGTTGAAGGTGGACGCAGCCGCGCGGGTGGTCGAACTGGAGCGGGCCAAGGGTGGTCGCCCCCCATGTTCGGAGGCGCTGGTGGTGCATGGGTGCACGACAGGGTGCGCGCCAAGATGTTCGAGCTGTACCAGTCCAGCACGGATTTCGGATACGCCAGCAAGGGCGCCAAGCGGCTGGTGCAGGAGGGGAGGGACAGCTTCGCTCGGTACGGGCTGGCGGCGCAGCGCATCCTGGACCACGGGCGCGAGACCATCATCTTCCCGTGGAGGGGCGATCGTGTCCTCAACACCTTGTCGGTGATGCTGCTCGCCGAGGGTCTGCAGGTGTGCCAGGACGGTGTCGCCGTCACGGTGTCGGATGCCAGCGTCGCCGAGGTGTGAGAGGCGTTGCGAGGCATCCTGGAGCGACCACCGCCGGAACCCCGAGAGCTTGCCCGGGTGGTGGAGAACAAGGTGAGCGAGAAGTACGACGCCTACTTGTCCGAGGATCTGCTGTGCGCTGACTACGGATCACGGGCGCTGGACATCGCGGGTGTGTATGCGGCGTTGGGGGATTTGATGAGGTGAACGGTCTCCATGGGGCGAGGCGGTCAGATTTTGGTATGGCTCGCGCGCGTCGGGGACATAGGGAGGCGGTATGGAGATGAGCGAATGAAGGGTGTCAGCGCTGAGCGAGGAGTGGCCCAGCTCGCGCGCGGGGTGCGGCGGAGGTTGTCATGGGTGTATTGACCTTGAACGCCGCTCCGGTCGGCTTCGATGCCAAGCAGGAGCTGGCCGTCCACACGGTCGAATACACTGACCGGGACGCGTACTACGACCTGGCTGATCGTTTTCTCGGGACCGCTGTGGCTCGTCGGGTCGGCGATTCGATCGGTCTGGTCGCGCGGACCGATGCCGCTGAGGTTCCGGGCTCCGAGGCCCCTTTGCCCGCGGGTCATGCGCCCCACCTCGTCGCCGCCTTGCTCAAGGACTGGTTGATCGAGCTTTTCCATGGTGCGGGCCGGCGAGTTCGCCGAGTTCGAAACGAGCTCGTGGTGTCCGGCCACCAGCGCGACGAGCTGCTTCATCAGTGCTTGCCCCACGGAGTAGAGCTGCCGACCTGGCTCATGGTCGAGACGGTCTACTACTTCTCCGACCGCATCGTGCCTCGGAGCGACGGTTCCCGGGCTCTGCTCCTGCTGTGCTCCCCTCGGACACGCTACGAGATCGATGCCACCGTCGAGGTGTTGATCGATGCTGGCGTTGATATCCGTGGGCTCTATGTCCGAACCCAAGGCACCGAGAAAGACGACCGACTGGTCGCTCCCCGCCCTCTCTTGGGTCAAGTTCGGGAGGTGGAGGGACCGCGGGTGCATCTCGAGGGCCGCGATGGTCCCGTTGATGTTCCTGTGTCCGACGTGTTCCTCGAGTCCAGGCCCGAGAACGTCGAGCGGGTGCTCAGGGCCCTGGAGCCGGTCTTTGCGTCGGAGATTCTTGAGAGACTGCGCCGAAGGAGGGCCGTGTCGAGCTCGGGGCCTGACCGACGACGGCGCATCGATGATGTTTTTGGATACCTCGGGTCGAAGCCCCGCGAGCTCGCTCCAGGTTTTCGAGTCGACATCGGCAAGCCGCTGTCCACCGCCCGTCGGTTCCCCAGGCGAGAGGTGGTACCCAAGCCCGATTTGATCTTCGACACGGGGGGCCGTCGAACGGACACCTGGAACCAGCGCGGCCTCGACACTTATGGGCCCCAGGACCAGTACCAGTTCTCGCCTAAGCGGCTCAACATCGCGGTCATCTGCCAGGCCGAAGCCCAGGGGCGTGTGGATCGGTTCCTGGCTCGCCTTCTCAACGGGATGCCCGACACCAAAGCGGCCAAGAAGGGATTCATCGATCGGTTTCGGCTCGAGCGCCCCTACACCAAGGTCTTCACGGCGAGGACCGCAGACCCGGTGGACTACCGAACGGCCTGTCGTGAGGCCATAGAGCACATCACGGACCGGGGAGAGTCATGGAACCTCGCCCTGATCCAGATCGATGACGGCATGGACTCGCTGGCGGGCGACGCCAACCCCTACCTCGTCACCAAGGCGTTCTTCCTCGCGAGGCAGATCGCCGTCCAGCAGGTCGAGCTGGAGACGATGGAGCAGGACAAGACCCAGCTCGCATACTCCGTGAACAACATCGGCCTCGCCTGCTATGCCAAGCTCGGGGGCGTTCCATGGCTCCTGCGAGCATCCGACAACGTCGCCCATGAGCTGATCGTTGGCCTTGGAAGCTTCAAGCTGTCCACCTCCCGGTTCGGGGACGGCGATCGCTACGTGGGCGTGACCACCGTGTTCACCGGTAGCGGTAGGTATCTCGTGGAGAGCCGCACCAAGGCGGTCCCCTTCGAGGACTACTCGGAGGCGATGCTCGAGGCGCTGGAGCGGTCCATCCAGGAGATTCGGAGGGACCAGAACTGGAGGCCGGAGGACGCCGTCCGGCTCGTGTTCCACGTGTTCAAGCCCGTGAAGGGAGCCGAGGTCGAGGCGGTGAAGAACCTCATGAAGCGGCTGGACCTGCCCCACGCAACCTACGCGTTCGTCCACCTCGCGGAACAACACCCATACCTGCTGTTCGACGAAGGAGAGCGTGGTGCTCGCGCCCCTGGGGGAAAGAAGGGTGTCCTGGCCCCGCCCCGAGGGCTCGTTGTCTATCTGGACAAGTGGGAATCCATCCTCGCCTTCAAGGGCGCGCGTCAAGTGAAGCAGGCGTCGGACGGCCTGCCGCGTCCGCTTCGTCTGCAGCTCCACAGGGGGTCGACCTTCACCGACCTCACGTACCTGTCCCGCCAGGCCTACGCCTTCTCGTGCCATTCTTGGAGGAGCCTCCTGCCGTCTCCCCTACCCATCACCATCCTCTACTCTCAGCTCGTGGCGAAGAACCTGCGCTTGCTCGACGACGTGACAGGTTGGATGCCAGATCAGATCCTCGGCCCCATCGGTCGCACTCGGTGGTTCCTGTGAGGGCCCTGCTCGGAGACGTCCACGACACCCTCAGGGCTCGGGTCGAGCGAGCCAGCACTGTTCCGCTCGTGCGCGGCCTTGCGGCCTGGTTCGGTCTGGGCTCATACCCCCTGCCTCCAGTCCGTCCGACGGTGTGGACCTACCAGCACGTGGCTAGGCTGGCCCTCGCGGCCGATGGGGAAGAGCTCTTCGAGGAAGGACTGGGCTGGCTCCGTGAGTGTCGCTTCTTCAGGGCGGGCGTCCCCCCAGGTTTCGAGGCCGATCCCCTCGCGGTGTTCGCCGTCGGTATCGGCCTCTCGAGGCATCCAAGCCATCCGGCAAGACCCTGGTTGGCTTCGCTGGCACGTCAGGCATTGAATCAGGAGCGGGACGCCTTTCGGCAGGCGTTCCTGTTGGGAGCGCTTCGTGTGGTCGGTGAATCTGTGGAGTGGGGCCCGGCCGCGCCCGAGTTGGCGGTCGCGCTCGAAGGCCGCGGCTTCGACATCCGTGATCCCGGGCTGCGGGAGAGAGCGTATGCCTCCGTGTTCGAGAGCCTGTACAGTGATGAGCGGGCTGTGGTTCAGCTCGCGGTGCTGGAGTTCCTGTGCGCCCGGACAGGTGATGTCGATCTGCACAGCCCCTCGGTTGAAGATGTGGTGGCCATTCTGCGCGGGGTACCCGCAGCACTGAAGCGGTGGCCATGGGAGGATGCTCCGAAGACCAGGAAGAAGGGGGGCACCGCCCAGAGATGGGACCTTCAGGTCGAAGACCACGTTCAGGCTTTGCTGTGGGCGATTCTTCGGCCGGTGTTCACCGACATCGATGACGAGGAGTACCTGGTGTCACTGGGGCACAAGCATCCACGACCGGACTTCGTTGTCCCCTCCTTGAGGCTGGCCATCGAGGCGAAGTTCCTGCGAAAGGCCACACAGGGGGCGCGGGCCGACGTGATCCAACAGGTTTCCGCCGACACGGGTCTGTATCTCCATGAGGGGACGGGTCTCGACTGCATGGTTGCGTTCGTCTGGGACGAAACGGGCTCGGTTCATCACCACGCGGAACTGGAGGACGGACTGAGGCGACTGCCAGGCGTGGTTGACGCCATCGTGGTGTCTCGGCCGGGGTCATGGAGGCTGGAAACCGAGGAGTGATGTCGTCGTCCAGCGAGCGTTGCCCTCGAAGGAGCTATGCCTCCAGCTCGTTCGACGCCGCCACCCTGCCCATCAACCTTTCCACGTCCTCCCAAGACGACTTCGTATCGCGCCCCCTCCTCGCCCCTCTCGACCGCATCCCGGTAGCGTTTGCTGGTGAAGCGGTGGACCCCAGCGGTAGGGCTCATCGTGGCTTTCGCGTCGCACACCCCCGCCACCGCCCAGCCCGCCTGGACCAGGGTGTGGGAGCATCGCCTCACTCTGCTGTGCACTGGACGACTTGTGTTCCGGAGCCCCCATGACCACCCCTCGCATCGCGATCCCCCTCGACAAGCACGGCTGGCAACCCAGCCTCATCCCCGGCGCCATCGCGCTCGTCACCACCGTCGATGCGCAGGGCGAGCCCAACCTGGCCCCCAAGAGCTGGCTGCAGATGGTGAGCTTCGATCCGCCGATCCTGATGTTCTCCGGGCAGCCAGGGGCAGGACCGAAGCCAACATCCTGGCCACGGGCTGCTTTGGACTGAGCTTGGTCCACGGAGGCCTGGCCGAGCGCGCCTTCGGCTGCATTCGGTGGGAGGGCGCCGAGCGCATCGAGCGCTGTGGCTTCGAGCTCGAGTCCGCCACCACCATCGCCGCGCCGCTGGTCGCGGAGAGTCGCGCCTGGATCGAGCGCGCACTGCACG
>CAZHIK010000347.1:0-8699 GCA_964532635.1 uncultured Enterobacterales bacterium | reverse complement strand
AGTGGTGCTGGACGAGGGCTCCTTCGTGCTGCCCGACTTCTACCCGGGCCTGACGGTGGGGGCGGTGGCCTTGGCCGAGAAGACCTTCCTGCGGGTGGGCTTGACCGTGGAAGGTGAAGGGGGCCACGCCTCCATGCCCAGCGCGGACACGCCCTCCGCGATCCTGGCTCGCGCTCTGCAGCGGGTGGTGGACTGGAATCCGCCAGCGGAGCTGTCGCCGGCCTTGCGAGAGACGCTGTGGCGCATCGGTGGGATCAAGGGTCCTCCCCTGGGCTGGGTGCTGCGCAACAGCCGGCTGTTCTGGCCCCTGCTGCGCGGCATCTTCGAGCGCACGACCGCGGGCAACGCGGTGGTGCGCGACACCGTGGCGCTGACGGTGCTGCGGGCCGGCGAGAAGGACAACGTGCTGCCGGGGCTGGCCCGGGCCACCCTCAACGCCCGGCTGCTACCGGGCCACGAGCCCGAGGCCTTCGCCGGGCAGCTGTGCGCCAGGATCGCCGATCCGCGGGTCGCGGTGGAGTGGCGGGTCTGGCCGGGGCTCGACCGCGCGGGCGGCTGGACCACCCCCACCTTCGGTGCCATCGAGACCGCCCTCGCCGCCACCGTGGGTCCCTTGGAAGACCCGCTGGTGGTCGTTCCCATCACCACGCCGGGCACCACCGACAGCCGCTTCTTCACCGAAGCCGGCCTCGAGGCCTACCGGTTCCATCCGCTGGTGCTGGACGCCGCGGAGCGCGCGGGCATCCACGGCATCGACGAACGAGTGTCCATCGACAACCTCGCCCGAGGCACGCGCTACTACCAGGTGCTGTTCCAGCTGTTGTGAGCCGGCGGCCGTCTAGCGGGTGGTGACGGTGCCGGTCTCCCAGTTGATGGCGCAGAAGGGGGTGTAGGTGTTCTCGCCGCTGATGCCCTTGGTGTTGGTCCACACCATGGAGCCGTTCAGGTAGACGTTGACCGTGACGTTGTTGGCGTCGCGGGTGTCGGCGTTGGCCTCGCCCCAGTTGCTGCCGCTGTAGTCGTGGACGTAGACGAGGAACTCACCGGGCTCGGGCTGGGCGATGTTGATGTTCTCGGGGCCGGTGCCGGGGATGTCGTCCAGGTCGAGGGAGGGATCGTCGAGGGGGTCGTTGCGATCGCCCCAGTCGAGGTTCCCGTTGACGCAGTTGGCGTAGTAGCAGTCGGTGTTGCTCTCGATGCTTCCGTTGGGGCGGAGCAGGTGGAGGTCCATGTCGTCGGCCGCCACCTCCCAGTACATCTCGACCCAGAGGTCCTCGGCGGGGATGGACTCGAGGTTGACCTCGCAGGGCTCGGACTCGTCGCCGATCTCGTTGGTGACCACCAGCTGGCCGATGTAGTCACCGGCCAGGTCGGGCACGAAGCCGTTGCGGACCGCGTCGCCGCTGTCGGGGGCACCGGGCATGCTCACCGCGGAGCCGGCGGGCTTGGAGACCAGGGACCAGCGGAAGTCCACGATCTCGTAGCCGTTGGGGTCGTAGGAGTCGCGGCCGTCCCACTTGGCTTCCTCGAAGGGCGGGGTGACCGGGTTGGGGCTGACGCTGCAGACCGCCACCGGAACATCGGGCGGCGGCTCGACGGGCGGCGCGGTGTCTTCCTCGAGGGGCGCGGGGACGTCCTGCTCGATGTGGAAGTTCTGGTCGGAGACACACGCGGTGAGCAGAGGGGCGATAGCGAAGCAGAGAAGCCAGTGATGCTGCATGTGGTCTCCGAGAAGAAAAGAAGGGTCGCGCTCGCGTGCCGATCAGGCCCTGAGAATCGTCGAGTCGCAATAAGAAAATGAGAAAATCGCGAAAACGATGCGATCCAGGTCAGGACGTGAGCATCGAGCAGCTCGGCTGGAGCGGCTCGGGGCTCGAGCCCCGGGAGCGCCGCCGGCATATCAAGGGCTCGGAGCCCGCACCATGACCCAGGACAGGCCCGTGCCCGATGCTCGGATGCACCCCGATCGCGGCTGGAGCGCTGCGCTGGCTCCTCTTCCCAGTAGTCGCTGGAAGCAGGCGCTGACGGGATTCTCCTACCCCTTTCGCGGCTTCGGCTTCCTGCGGCGCGAGCCCATGCTCATCCCGCTCGCCATCATGCCAGCGGTGCTGAACCTGGCGCTGGCTGTCGTTGGGCTGGTGGTGGCCTTCTTGCAGGCCCCCTTCCTGGTCAACTGGCTGTGGCAGCGTCCAGACGCGGTGGACCTCTGGTCCGGCGCGTTGGTGGGGCTGTGGGTGGTGGTGGCCGTGCTGCTGGGGCTTGTGGTGGCCACGCTGTGGCTGGTGGCCGTCTACGCTGCGGCCGGCCTGGTGGCCACGCCGTTCACCGACTACCTCACGGAGCAGGTGGAGCTGAAGGTGCTCGGCATCGAGGGGCAGGACTTCCGCTTCGCACGCTTCGTGCGGGACATCTTCTGGTCCATCACTCACTCGGCCCTCAACATGGCGGCCTGGCTCGTCGTGATGGCGGTGCTGCTGATCCTCAACCTGGTACCGGTGCTGGGTAGCGTGGTCTACGGGGCCCTGTCGGTCTCCGCCACCGCGTACTTCCTGGCGCGGGAGATGCACGACGGCTGCATGACCCGCAGGCGCCTGCCCTGGCTGGGCAAGCAGCGCCTGATCATGCGCCACCTGCCCCTGATGTTGGGCTTCGGCTTCGGCACCGTGGTCCTGTTCTGGATCCCGGGCTTCAACCTGATCATGCTCCCCTTCGCCCACGTGGGCGGCGCGATGCTCTACTGTCGCCTGGCCCACAACGGTCAGGCCCCCCTCGAGCGGAAGGGCTGATCGGGTCAGAGCTCGGGCAGGCGACCGGCCAGCAGCTGCGCGACCGGGCGGGTGGTGTCGAAGCGCTCGAGCACGATCTTGAGCACCGCGGTGATGGGCGCCGCCAGCAGCATCCCCACTGGGCCCCAGACAAGGCCCCAGAAGATCAAGGTGAGCAGGATGGTGATGGGATGCAGGTCCAGGCTGTCGCCCATGATCTTGGGCTCGATGCCGTTGCCGATGGTCATCTGCACCGAGCCGGGCAGCACCAGGACCGCTGCCAGCTCCCAGCCGAAGCCGAACTGCATCAGCGCGATGGGAAGCGGCAGGAGGGTGGCGATGATGGAGCCGATGCTGGGGATGAAGTTCAGCAGGAAGGCCATCATGCCGAACACCAGCGCCAGATCGACCCCCAGGAGCCAGAGGATGACGCCCGTGAGCACGCCGGTGGTGGCGGAGGTGAGCACCTTGGTGACGATATAGCGGCGCACCTTGCGGTCCACCTCGGCCCACAGGCCCTTGCGCTTCTCGGACGGGGTGTGGCCCAGGATCAGGTAGATGACGAAGATGAGCACCAAAAAGGCGGTGGAGAGGAAGTTCAGCACGCCGCCGGCGGTGTTCTTGGCCCAGCCCAGCGCCATGATGGGCAGCTCGCCCAGCTGGGCGGCCAGGTCGTTGACCTGGGCTTCGAGCCCCAGGTCGACACCGAAGCGGTCCGACAGCTCCAGGTAGGTCTGCTGCGCCCAGCCCACCAGCTGGTTCCAGGTCTGCTCGTACTGCGCGGCGTTGTCCGCCAGGCCCTCGACGGAGGTCACCAGCAGCAGCACCAGCACGGAGATGCCTGCGGCGATGACCACGAAGGCCGCCAGCAGGGCCAGGAAGCGGGGCACGCGCAAGCGGGTCTGCAGCACGTCGACGATGGGGGTGACCATGTAGGTGAGCAGCAGGGCCAGCACGAACGGCACCATGACCGCTCGGGCCCAGATCAGGGCCACGGTGATGGCCACCGCAGCGATGACCAACATCGAGCCGGTGACCAGGATGCCCTGCTCGGCGCCCCGGGGTCGAGGGGCCTTGCCGGGCTCGACCGTGGGCTCCTCGTCGCGCGTGCCCAGCTTGGCGAGGATCTCCTCGAAGAGGCGCGGGATGGGGCCGGAGGGGGAGTCGTCGCCCGAGGCGGCCGCTTCGGCCGCTCGGGCCTTGGCTTGCTCGATCTCCTCGGCCAGAGAGCCGGGTTCGGGGACGTCGGCGCTGGGATGCTCGGCGCTCGGCTCTGGGATCTCGGACATCGGCGCTCCGGGAGTCGCTACCGCTACCTAACTGCACATCGACCAAAGCGGCGTCGCTCGCCGGAGCATACGCCGCTCGAGGCATCATTCATGCAGGCGCTGACAGCTGCTAGCCGCCCAGCTGCTGCCGCACCATCGCGCTCAGCCGCGCGGTGGCTTCGTCGACGATGTCCAGCGCCTTGTCTGCGCGCTCGCGCACCATGGCCACGAACTCGGCGTCCTTCATGTCCTTGGTGTTGATGCAGACGTTGTACCAGGCACCCTCGGCGCAGGCCTTGGTCATCAGCACGGCCACGCCGGCGTCGGAGCGGGCGTTTTCGTTGCCCTGCAGAGCGGCCTCGAGGCAGGGGATGACAGCCACGCAGCGCTCGAGCACGCCCAGGGGCACCATGGTAGCGCCCTGGTTGGCGGCGCGGATGGCGGCGGCGCGGGCCTTCTTTTCGGCGGGGGTGCCCTTGGGCAGGCCGAAGGCTTCCATGACCTTGTCGAAGGCCCAGGTGTCGTTGTCGATGTCGGCCAGGAAGGCCTCGTTGAGGTGCTGGGCCAGCACGGCGGGCTCGTCCAGCAGCTCCCACTTGTCCTCGTAGCCGCGCTTGCCCACGGTGAGGTTGGCGACCATGGCGGCCAGGCCGGCGGACATGGAGCCGCACAGGGCGGCCACGGAGCCACCGCCCGGAGCCGGGGCCACCGACGAGAGGGTGTCGGACCACTCGCGCACGGTGAGCTTGACCAGGGGGCCGTCCTGGCGGATCTGGCGCTCGATGATGCGCTGGTCGGGATCGAAGTCGGTGACGTCCCGCAGGCCCATGGAGCGGATGGCCAGCTCGATGACCTCGTTGTGGGGAGCACCGCGGCAGACGCCCTGGCGCTTCAGGAAGTAGTGGCCGGCTTGGAGGATGGCGTCCATGGGCAGCAGGCCCACCAGCTCGGAGCCGGTGACCACCACACCCTCCTGGTCCGCCAGGCGCCGGGCGGCGTCGAGCAGCTCGTGGGGGGAGGAGACCGTGTAGTCGGTCATGTTGAAGGTCATCTGGGCACAGTCGTACTCATCGATGAACCAGCCCATGCCCTTCACACAGCGGAACATGCCCGGGTCGCGCACCAGGCCGCCGTTCTCGTCGCGCAGCAGCTTCTTGTTCTCATCGCGCTTGGCGATGCCCTTCTCTCGCAGGATGGCCGAGATCTTCTGGGCCTTGCGGACCTCGCGGGTGTTGAGGTTGATGTTGTAGGCGATGAGGAAGGGGCGCGCGCCGACGGCGGTGGCGCCGGCCTTGGCGTCGAAGACGGGGCCGAAGTCGGGCTTCCAGTAGGGGTCGGTGGAGCGGGCCTCGAGGCCCTCGTACTCGCCCTGACGGACCACGGCGAGGTTCTTCCACTCGGGCTTCGAGGCGGCGTGCTCATACAGGTACACCGGGATGTCCAGCTCGCTGCCCACCCGGGCGCCCAGCTGCCGCGCCAGCTCGGCGCACTCTTCCATGGTGATGTTGGCAACGGGCACGAAGGGGCAGACGTCGCAGGCCCCCATGCGGGGGTGGGCTCCCTTCTGGCCGCGCATGTCGATGAGCTCCTTGCCGCGGGCGATGGCCTGGAAGGCGGCCTCCACCACGGCGTCGGGGGCGCCGACCATGGTGTAGACGGTGCGGTTGGTGGCCTCGCCCGGATCGACGTCCAGGAGGGAGGCGCCGGGGACGTCGCGGATCGCCTGGGCGATGGCCTCGATGACATCCTTGTCTCGGCCGTTGCTGAAGTTCGGAACACACTCGACGATGGGGTTGCCCGCGCTCATGGAAGCTCCCAGGTTGGAGGAAGGGAGCGGGGCATAACGCAGGCGGGAGGTGTGGTCAGGCGACGGCGGTCAACCTTGGCCCTCGTCGGGTTCGAAGGTGTCCGTGCGCAGGGCCGGGGCGACGAATGGCTCGCGCGAGAGGCGGTGGGGCAGGCTGATGGTGAACAGCGAGCCCCGCCCGGGGGTGGAGCTGGCGGTGATGGTGCCGCCGTGCTGCTCGACGATGCGCTGGGCCATGGGCAGGCCCAGGCCCGCTCCCGACTGCACGGTGGTGCCCGGCAGGCGCCCGAAGACCTGGAACATTCGGTGCAGCTCGGCCTCGTCGAAGCCCGCACCGTTGTCTTCGACCAGGATGGTGCACCACTCCCCGTTGGTCTCGGCGCTGATGCGTACCTCGGGGCGCTGGCCGGGTCGGTGGAAGCGCAGCCCGTTGTCCATCAGCTTGCCCAGCGCCATGCGGATCAGGGGCTCGTCGCAGCGCAGGGGGACGGTGGCGCCGATCTGCACGCTTCCTTCGACCTCCCGGATCAGCGGCCGCAGATCGCTGACCACGTCGCGGACGAGCTGGCCCAGCTTGACCTTGGTGAAGGAGGCCTCGTTGCAGCGGATGCGGGCGTAGCGGAGCAGGCCGTCGACGAGCTGCTGCTGGTGGCGGGCCGAGCCCAGGATGCGGCCGAGGTACTCCTGCCCCAGCTTGTCGAGCTGGTGGCCACAGTCGGTCTCGAGAAACTCGCCGTAGGCCAGCACCTTCCGCAGTGGAGTGTGCAGCTCCCGGGCCGCCAGGGTCGCGAAGCGCTCGAGGTCCTCGTTCGAGCGAGAGAGGTCCTGGGTGGCCGCCCACATGCGCTCCTCGTGGCTCTTCCACTCGGTGACGTCCCGCAAGGTGACGCAGACCGCCACTGGGGTGCCCGCGCGGTTCTCGATGGGAGTGGAGATCACCTCGAGGGGGATGTGGTCCTGGTCGTCGGGGTAGGCCAGGGCCTCGCCTCGCCAGGGGATGCCCTGCATGGGCAGGTGGAAGCAGTCCACCGCCCCCTCGAGCTCGAGGCGGACGATGTCCAGCAACGGCCAGCCGACGACGTCCTCCTCACGGTTGCGGCTCCACATGGCGAGGAAGGCGGGGTTGACGTGGGTGACCACGCCATTGGAGTCGCACACGGCCACGCCGTCGGGCAGAGCCTCGAAGACGGCGGCTTGCAGGCCAAGCTCGGCCTCGGTGCTGAGGTGGTGCAGGCCCAGCGCGAGGGCGTCGAGCAGGGGCTGCAGGGTGTGGGCGTGGACGGGATCGAAGCCTCCAGCCCGGTTGGCCAGCGCCACCATGCCGATGATGGTGTCGTCGTTCCTGAGGGGGAGGCCCATGAAGCAGCGGATGGGCACGTGGCCCAGGGGCACCCCGACCCGGGAGGGGTGGGTGTCGGGGTCGTTGATGATCTGGGCCGAGCTGCTCTCGAGCACCGTGGACCACAGGCCGCGCAGGGGCATGTTCTGCAGCTTGCCAAGGCCGGCTTCCCCCATCTCGCACTCGTCCCAGGCACCGCCGCTCATGGCGATGGTGTCCAGTCGACGGCGGGCGTTGAGGAGACCCACCCAGCCGAACTCGGCTCCGCTGAGCTGCAGGGCGAGGTCGAGGAAGGTGCCAGCGAGTTGCTCCTGGGAGCTGCCGGTCATGATGCCTTCGAGCACCTGACTGGTCGCGCCAGCTGGGCTCGCCGAAGGGGTCTCGGGCATGGTCGTTGGCCTCACTTGCGGAAGCACCGAAGATATCACGAGGGGTCCGTCTTCCGGGTTGCGGATTGGGCTCTGCCGGCTACACTCCGCTCCTTCCCCGTGCCGAACTCCGCAACACGCAGTCCAGGAGCAGCCCATGTCGTCCCGCCCGCTCCGCTGGTGCGCTGTCCTCGCGCTGGCCTCCACCGTAGCCCTCACCGCCTGTGGCCCCTCCTACGACGAGTACCGCAAGACGGACACCATCGAGGGCTGGGAGGAGTTCCTCTCCAAGACCAACCCCAACAACCCCCACTACTACAAGGCCGAGAACCGCCTGGCCGAGCTCGAGTTCGAGGTGGCCAAGGCCGAGGGCACGCCCGAAGCGCTGGACGCCTTCCTCGAGGAGTTCTCCGAGCCACAGTTCGCGCCCATCCGCGAGAAGTGCGACGTGGTCCGAGAAGACGTGGTCTACAACTGGGCCGACGAGACCGGCACGGCCGAGGCCTGGGAGCAGTTCCTGGCCGAGTTTCCCAAGACCAAGCGCAGGCGCAAGCTCGAGGCACGCAAGCGCATCAAGATGGGCCAGTACATCGACCAGGTGGCCCTGGGCCCGGTGCGCCAGGAGCGGGTGAACC
The DNA here is from genome assembly GCA_964532635.1 of uncultured Enterobacterales bacterium. GTDB lineage: Bacteria > Myxococcota_A > UBA796 > UBA796 > JAFGLY01 > CALDOK01. The sequence goes on along the minus strand of CAZHIK010000347.1, from coordinate 517 downwards.
TCGCGGAGGATCCCGAAGGCCCGCTCAATGGCTGGGGCTGGGAGATCGACGTCACCAACAACACCCCCAAGGCCTGGTACAAGCTCACCATGGGCCTGTACTTCCTGGACGACGAGGGCCGGGTGGTGGATCGCCGCGACTGGCCCGTCGTGGCCAAGTACCTGCCGGGCTATCTCCCCTACGAGACCGGCTTCGACAAGCCCATGGAGCCGGGCGAGACCCGCACCTGGCAGTACACCGACGGCGACGTTCCCGAAGGCTGGGCTCGCAAGGTTCGGATCGTGCCCGTCAACGTCATCTTCATCGACGACCCCGAGGCTCTGGAAGAGCTCGAGGAAGACGACGGATAGCCGGGGCAGCCCTTGGTCGGTCTCCCCGCGCTGATCGCCCTCGGCCTGCTGGCAGCGGGCTGTCGGGGCTTCGAGCACGACACGGGTCCATTCACCAGCTGCGACGCCGACGAGCTCGAGGCGGCGCGACAGCGACTCGCATTCTGGGACATCACACCCGAACAGAT
>CAZHIK010000346.1:0-8700 GCA_964532635.1 uncultured Enterobacterales bacterium | reverse complement strand
GCTCTGGGCGGCGAGGGTGAGGCGCTCGATCTCGAGGTTGCGCATCATGTGGACCAGCCCGCCGCCTTCCTCGCCGAGCAGGTTGGCTGCTGGGACCTGGCAGTCGTCCATGACCAGCTCCGACATCGTGGAGCCGCGCATGCCCATCTTGTGGATGACCTGGCCCTTCTCGAAGCCGGGGCAGGTGGTGTCCACCACAAAGGCGGTGATGCGCCCGTCGAGCTTGGCGTAGATCATGAAGACGTCGCCTTCGACGCCGTTGGTGATGAACATCTTGCGCCCGTTGAGCACGTAGCCGCCATCGACGCGCTTGGCGGTGGTGGCCATGCCCAGCACGTCGGTGCCGATGGCGGGCTCGGTCATGCCCATGCCGCCGATCCATTCTCCGGTGAGCACCTTGTCGAGGTAGCGGTCCTTCTGCTCGTCGTTGGAGCAGGTGAGGAAGTTGTTCACGAACAGCATGGAGTGGGCCAGGTAGGCCAGGCCGAAGCCGGGATCGCCCTTGGAGATCTCGTGCAGCACGATCACCGCAGCGGTGGCGTCCATGCCAGCGCCGCCGTACTCGGCGGGTACGGTGATGCCCAGCAGGCCGAGCTGCGCGACCTGCTCGAAGAGCTCGAGGTTCAGGGTGCCGCGGCGATCGCCCTCTTCGGCCTGGGGCTCGATCTCGTTGGTGGTGAAGTCGGCCACCATCTCGCGGAGCATGCGGTGCTCGTCGGTGGGGTTGAACAGGGCATCGGGACCGATCTGCATGGCGCTCTCCAAGGGGGAGGGGGGGTTACGAAGGGAAGGAAGATAGCACCCCGCCAGAAGAGAGGCCCATGTCCCGCAAGCTCTACCTCGTCGATGGATCGAACCACGCGTTCCGGGTCTTTCACGCCATGCCCAGGCTCACCGCAGGGGGCCAGCACACCGGAGCCCTGATGGGCTTCGCCAACCTGCTGCGCTGGCTCGATCGCGAGGCGGATCCCGACTATTGCGCGGTGGTGTTCGACAAGGGGCCCAGCTTCCGCGTCGACCTGTTTCCGGACTACAAGGGCCACCGCCCTTCGATGCCCGAGGAGCTGCGCGAGCAGTGGGGGAAGCTGCCCGAGCTCATCGAGGCCTGGGGCTACACCACCATCACGCCCACCGGCTTCGAGGCCGACGACGTCATCGGCACGCTGGCCACCCGCTACGCGTCCGACGGCCTCGAGGTCTGGATCGTCTCGGGGGACAAGGACTTCGCCCAGCTGGTGGACGAACGTATTCGCATCCTGGATCTCAAGGGCGGCAAGCCCAAGGTCATCGACAGCGCGGCGGTGCTGGAGCGCTTCGGCGTGCCTCCGGATCGCATCATCGACATCCTGGCGCTGTGGGGCGACAGCTCCGACAACGTGCCCGGGGTGCCCCGCATCGGTGAGAAGACCGCGACCAAGCTCATCAAGGCCCACGGCGATCTCGACGGGGTACTGGCGGCAGCGCCGGGCATCAAGGGCAAGATGGGCCAGAACCTCCGCGAGTTCGCGGATCAGGCCCGGCTGTCCAAGACCCTCGTCACCATCGTGCGGGACATGGAGCTCGAGCAGGGGCTCGAGGATCTGGCCCGGCGTGAGCGCGACGCCGAGCTCCTGCACGAGCTGTTCCTGCGCTACCAGATGCGCAGCCACATGAAGGACCTGCAGGCCGAAGCGGGCGCCGCAGCCGCCTCGGGCATCGATCGTAGCCGCTACCGCACGGTCCGCAGCGAAGCTGAGCTCGAGGCTGTGGTGCGGGGCTGCAAAGAGGCGGGCCGCTTCGCCTTCGATCTCGAGACCACCTCGCTGGATCCCCAACGGGCCGCGCTGGTCGGATTCGCCCTGTGCTGGTCGGCCGACGACGCCGTCTACGTGCCCGTGGGTCACGTTGACGGCGAGCAGCTCTCGCCCGAGCGGGCGTTGGCGGTCCTGAAGCCGCTCCTCGAGGATCCCAGCGTGGGCAAGACAGGCCAGAACCTCAAGTACGACCTCCAGGTGCTGCTGGCGCTGGGGCACGGCCTCGAAGGCATCGACGGCGACACCATGCTGGCGGACTACCTGCTCGAGACCGGGCGGGCCTCCCGCAAGCTCGACGACATCGCCATGCGGGTGCTGGGCCACCGCATGATCTCCTACAAGGAAGTCACCGACGGCCTGGCGGATGATCAAGGCTTCGAGGCCGTGGCCATCGAGGACGCCACCGCCTACGCCGCCGAAGACGCGCACGTGGCCTGGCTGCTGGACCAGGGCTTCCGTGAGCGCCTCGATGCCGACGGGCTGCAGGAGCTGTACCAGGACGTGGAGCTGCCAGTGATCCCGGTACTGGCGACCATGGAGCTCGAGGGCATCGGCCTGGATGTGGACGCCTTGGGGGTGATGGAGGCCGAGCTCGGCGCTTCGATCGCCAGCCTGCAGGCAGAGATCCACGAGCTGGCCGGCCGCGAGTTCAACGTGGCATCGCCCAAGCAGCTGTCGGTGGTGCTGTTCGACGAGCAGGGCTTCGAGCCCATCAAGAAGACCAAGACCGGCCGCTCCACCGACGCTGCGACCCTCGAGGCGCTGGCGTCGCGCAACCCCGACCGGCGTCTGCCGTCGGCGTTGCTCGAGTTCCGGGCGCTGACCAAGCTCGAGGGCACCTATGTCAAGGCCCTGCCCCAGGCGGTCAGCCCGGTAGACGGGCGGGTTCACACCTCGTTCCACCAAGCTGTCGCGGCCACCGGGCGCCTGGCCTCCATGGACCCCAACCTGCAGAACATCCCGATCCGCACCCCGGAAGGCCGTCGGATCCGCGCCTGCTTCACCGCGCGCCCGGGGCACGTCTTCCTGTCCGCCGACTACTCCCAGATCGAGCTGCGGGTGCTGGCCGACTACTGCGGCTCGGGTCCGCTGGTGGACGCGTTCCGCGGGGGCGAGGACATCCACCGGCGCACCGCGGCGGAGGTGTTCGGCGTGGCGCCGCTGTTCGTCACCCCCGATCAGCGGCGCGCGGCCAAGGCGGTGAACTTCGGCATCATCTACGGCATGTCGGCGTTCCGGCTTTCCAACGAGCTGGGCATCCCCCGCCGGCGGGCCCAACGCATCATCGACGACTACTTCCTGCACTACCCTCAGGTGAAGGCCTACGTGGAGCGCGCCATCGCCGACGCCAAGGAGCACGGCGTGGCCACCACCCGCTTCGGGCGTCGCCGCATGGTGGCGGACCTCGGCGCGCGCCTGCGCCACGTTCGCGAGGCTGCCGAGCGCGTCGCGGTCAATACCCCCATCCAGGGCACCGCGGCTGACATCATGAAGATCGCCATGGTGCGCGTGTGGCGTCGTCTGCGGCGAGAACACCCCGACGCCCAGCTGCTGCTGCAGGTGCACGATGAGCTGCTCATCGAGCTGCCCGAGGAACAGCTCCCCGCGGTCCGCGACGCGGTGGTCCAGGAGATGGCCAGCGCTGCGGCGCTCGCGGTGCCGCTGGTCGTGGAGACCGGGACCGGTCGGAGCTGGGACGAAGCCCACTGAGGTCCCGCCCGCGGGATATGATGTTCGTCCTCACGGGTTTGACGCCCCGAGAGGCCCTTCGCTTGTTGTCTGTGACCAGAGAGGTTCCCTCATGTTCTCGGCGAGCAACGGTTTCGGTGACGGACCCGGCTGGGCTCCCACCTTCGCCTGGGGCCTGTCGGCCATGGCCGGCCCGGCATCGGGCGGCGGTCGTGCGCCTCGCGACCCGGCCCGCGATCGGGAGCTGAGTGACTCGGATCTCGTCGATCTGGTGCAGGGCGGCGACGCCACCGCCTTCCGCGGGCTGGTCGAGCGCTTCCAGGGCCGCATCTACGCTCACATCTACGGCATGATCCGCAACCGCGAGGAAGCCAGGGACCTCACCCAGGAGGCCTTCGTCAAGGCCTACCGCAACATCGGTGGGTTCCGCCGCGAGGCCAGCTTCACCACCTGGCTGTACCGGATCGCTTCCAACGTCACCATCGACCACATCCGCAAGCACCGGCGAGTGCGCATGTCGGAGTTCGATGAGCGCATCGGCCACCAGGACCAGGGCGACGAGGTCTGGGATCCGGACCACCTGCGCCGCAGCCCCGGTAAGGACCTCGAGCGGGCCCAGCTCTACCAGCGCATCATGGACGCCATGCAGAAGCTCAGCGACGATCAGCGGCAGGTGGTGCTGTTGCGAGAGATCGAGGGCTTCTCCTACCGCGAGATAGCAGAGACAATGGGCATTCCCGAGGGCACGGTCATGAGCCGGCTCTTCTACGCCCGCAAGAAGCTCCAGGCTCTGCTCCAGGAAACGGATGATCCTCGAAAAAAATAGCCTGTGACATCGAATGTTCGTCCGGACCTGCCGTCAGAGCCCGCGGTCGAACCCCCCAGCCTCACGAGACAGCTCACTGTGAACCCTTCCTCCTCCACCAACGAGCTCCTGGAACTGCTCCAGCGCTGTGATCGGGACGATGCGCTCCCGGCCGACCTGGAGGCTCTCGAGGCCTTGCTGGAAGAGCAGGAGCGCAGACCCGCCTGGGGCTCCATCCGCGCTGGGCTGCAGCGGGGTCTGCAGCTCGAGGGTGATCTGGTGGACGTGGCCCCTCGCGTGCTCCGGCAGGTGGACCTCGCGCCCGCGGTGCCGGATCGGGCCTTCGAGGCTCTGCGCGGGGGGCTCCGAGCCGAGGCCGAGCAGGCCGACCTGACCGACGCTGTCATGCACTTCGTGGCACCCCAGCCCGCTCCCGTCCTCGAGCACCACCTCGAGGCTCTGGCTGCTGGGTTGCGCCGTGAAGCACGCCAGCATCTTCCTGCCGATCTGGCCGGTGCTGTGCTCGACGTCGTGGCTCCCGCCCGGGATCGTCGCCTCGAGCGAGCCCTCCAGACGCTCGCCAGCGAGCTGGCCGCCCAGGCGGCCGGTGTCGATGTGGCCGAGCCCGTGATGCAAGCGGTCCTCCAGGCCCACGCCCATCAGCTCGAGCTCTGCGCCATGGCCGACGGCGAGCTGTCCGCCGAAGCCAAGCGGGCCGTCGCAGCGCGCCTGGCCGACGACGCCGAGGGGCGCCAGGCCATCACGGCCATGGTGGCCATGGGGCGCCGGCTGCGCCAGGCGCTGGCCCACGAGACCGCCGGTCGCGACCTCAGCGGCATCTGGCCCGCTGTCCGGGCCGAGCTTGGGCTCGAAGAGCAGGCAGCGTGGGCCACCGTGGCCCAGGGGATCCAGGCCGAGGCTGGAGAGATCGACATCGCCGACCTGGTCATGGAGAGCATCCTCCCTCCGGAGGTGGTGCCCGCCGCCGAGGATGCCGGAGCCGAGACCTCGCAGGCTGCGCAGGAACAAGCCCCTGCAGAGCTGGCGCCCGAGCACACCGCGCCCGGGCCGCGTGCTGCGGTGCCCTGGTTCAGGCGCTTGCCGCTGTTCAGCTTCGCGGTCTCCGCGGCTGCGCTGCTGTTCGTGCTGAACGTCATGGGCCCCCAGCCGGTGGAGCCGGTCCCCGAGCCTGTCCCCGAGCGGGCCGAGCCCATCTTCGAGATCGCCGAGGTCAACACCATCGAAATCGAGAAGCTCGAGGTCGCCCAGGACGCTATGGTCCAGGTGTTCCAGCTCGAAGAGGGTGCGCCCATGGTGATCCTGATCGATGAGGGCCTCGAACCGGAATCGGGTGGGGTGACGCTGTGACCTCCTCCCGACCCCGCCTGCACACCTGGCTGCTGGTTGCCTTGCTGGTCCTCGTGATGGGCTTGCCCGCCAGCGACGCCGTGGCGCAGGGCCGCTCGAGCAGCCGCGCTCCCGAGTCGGGCAAGGTGAGCCTGCAGATGCTGGTGGTGGCCGCCTCCGACAGCCACAGCGGGGTCGATCCCCAGCTGCAGCACCTGCAGCGACACCTCAGCTTCCTGCGCTACTCGGGCTACAGCCTGCTCGACACCTACAACGCCGAGCTGGCCCCAGGTGGTAGCAGCACCTTCCAGCTGGTGGGTGACCGCAAGGTCACGGTGGCGCTCAAGGCCCGCGACGCACAGCGTGCGCAGTTCCGGATCCAGTTCTTCGGTCGCCAGGACAACAAACTCCTCGACACCACCTTGAGCGTCAACCGCAACGGCACCGTCATCGTCGCTGGTCCCAAGCATGGTGACGGGATCCTGATCCTGCCCCTCCAGGCGCGCTACTGATCACTTGACGCTGGCTGATCACCTCCGGCGGGCTACGCAGCCTAGGTGGAGGAAGCATGCCCACCATCTTCGAGCGCATCATCGCCGGCGAGATCCCAGCCGACATCGTGTACCAGGACGAGTACACCGTCGCATTACGGGACATCGCCCCCCAGGCCCCTACCCACCTGCTGGTGATCCCCCGCGAGCCCATCGCCCGACTGGAGGATGCGCGCGAGGAACAGGTGGAGCTGCTGGGCCGGCTGTTCTGGGGGGCCCGCCGGGCCGCGGCGACCTTGGGCCTGACCGAAGGGGGCTATCGCCTGGTCCTCAACAACGGGCGAGACGCGGGCCAGGAGGTTCCCCATCTCCACGTCCACCTGCTCGCTGGCCGCCGACTCGGTTGGCCTCCGGGCTAGCCCCCTCCGCCTCCGGTGTGCGGGCGAAGTGTGCGTCATCGTGCTAGACTCGATGCCGCAACAGTCCGTTCGTCAATTGCTGTACACCCCATCCGACAGGGACGGAGCCATGGCCACCTACGACGCCCCGCTGTACGAGGAGGCATTTCTCGAGATGGAACAAGGCCTCAAGACGGTCTATGTCTTGCTGGCCAACGACGACTACATGTTCATCTCCTCTGGTGACAGGCTCGAGTTTGGTAGCTACGGCAGCATCATGGTGGGCATGGTGCGGCGCTACCCCAGCCTCGAAGCGCTGATCGAGACCGAAGGCCACCGCAACCTGGTCCCCAGTGCCGAGACCGCCGAAGAAGCCGTCGCCAGCATCCGTGGCCTGGACGAGTGGAGCCCCGACGTCGAGGCAGAGCGCGGTGTGATCGCGCTTCGTGTGCGCGAGGCCCGTCGCAAATAGCGGCTCCCCGACGCTGGGCTTCAGCCCTTCCTGGCCCGCACCACCACGTAGCCCACGGGGGCTTCGCCGCCCCGTGCGGCCAGGCGTTCCAGGCCTGCGATGTAGTAGGCCAGCAGGGGGCGGGGATAGCGCTCGCGCAGCCGCTCACCCTCCTCGCGCATCCGGTCCGCCCAGCGGCCCAGCAGTCCGATGACCTGGGCGGTGATGTCCTCGCAGCGCACATCGCACAGGTCGGCCTGCTCGAAGGCCTCGACCCAGCGGTCGGGGGTGAACAGGCCCGGCATGGCGCCGATGCGCATGTTGGGTGCCATGGCCATGGCTTCGAGCCAGCTGGTGTGCTCTGGGCGGTGCACGAAGTCCGCGATGGCCACCCCGCCTCCCGGGCGGAGGAGACGGTAGACCTCGTGGGCGTACTCGTCCTTCCGCGGGTAGTGGAAGGCGCTCTCGATGGCGTAGACGCCGTCGAAGCTCGCAGCGGGGAAGGGGACGTGCTGTGCGTCGCCGAGGTGGACGCTCACGCGCCGGCGCTGGCCGGAGGTGCGGGCCCTGGCCGCTGCGACGTGGGCCGGGCTGATGTCCAGGGCGCGGATGTGCAGGCGGGGGTGCTCCTGGGCCAGCAGGTGGGCGGGGCCGCCCCAGCCACAGCCCGTCTCCAGCCAGCGTGGGGGACCCTCGACGCCGTCGCGGGGCAGATCCCGCACCGCGTGGCGCACGAGCTCGCGCTGAGCCTCGGCGAGCTCGACCCGCTCGGGGTCGTCCGCCATGCCCACGTTGATCAGGCCGCTGCCGCGGGTGACGGCCTCGAAGATCGGGTCGGCGTAGCGGTAGAACGCTGCCATCAGCTGGGCGGGATTCCGGGCCACCAGCAGGCGCAGCAGGGTGAGGCTGTGGAGGCTCACGACGACAGCTCGGAGCCCAGGAGCTCGAGGGGGCGTGAGGAGACCGTGTCGAGGAACAGAGCGGTGCGGACCTCCCGGGCCGCCTCCAGCAGCTCGAGGCAGCCCGCGAAGGCCTTGGCCGTGTAGGTGCCCTCCAGCTGCAGCCCGAGCTCACGCGCCTGCTCTTCCGCCCGCTCGGCGGCGGGGGTGGGGTGGCCGTAGCCGGCTCCGATGTAGCCGTTGATCACTTCGAAGCCCTCGAGGGCCATCCAGCGGGACACCGGCACACCCCAGGAGCGGAGCAGCGCGATGGTGCGACGGGCCAGCAGGAGGGTCGAGGCACCGCTGATGAGAGGGTACTCGACAACCCTGACGCCCATGACCCGTGAGCGCAGTCCCGCCAGACGCAGTCCCACCAACAGGCCCGCGGCGTTCCCGCCGCTGCCCAGGGGGAGCCAGACCTGGTCGGGCTCCGGTAGCAGGCCGGCCCGCACCTGCTCTGCCAGCTCGAGACCTCCCGCGACCCAGCCCAGGCTGCCCACGGGATTGGAGCCTCCGGCGGTGATGTTCACCGGGGCGGGGACACCCTGGCGCTGGAGGCGGAGCTGCAGGCGGATCATGCCGGCGGGGATCAGCAGGCGGGAGGGCACGTCGACCCAGTCCTCCAGCAGCCCCTCGATCACCGCGCGGTTGTCGCGTACGTGCGGGCTGTCGGGCTGAGGGGCCATGACCGCGTAGATCCGGTGGCCGGTCTGCTGGCCGTGCAGGGCGGTGGCGAGCACGTGGTGGGAGCCCGAGGCTCCGATCGTGAGCAGAGGGCGCCCCGC
>CAZHIK010000345.1:0-8706 GCA_964532635.1 uncultured Enterobacterales bacterium | reverse complement strand
CCGCACCGATCATCTTCGGCGACAACATCTCGGTGCCGACGATCCCGGCGCTCGAGCCGGCGACGAGCTTGTCCACCAGGAAGCCTCCGTCGCGCCAGGCCACGTCCAGGCCCACCCGAACCCAGCGCTCACGGTCACCCCAGCCGCCTTCGAGGGGCCAGGTGTCCATGCGGCTGCCGGGGCCGTCGATGGTGTACAACACCCGGGAGAGCAGGTCGTTGCCCACAAACCCCTCGCAGCTCACCCCCGAGCCCTCGAGGATGGCGTCCAGGTGGTGCTCGTCGGGGATCACGGCGAACACCACGTCGCTGGCGGTCTCGGCCCCGAAGGTCAGGCTCGGGATGCGCACCAGGCTCGCCTCGTCCGTGCCGTACTTGCTGGTGAAGCTCCAGCCCCCCACCGCTTCACCCACGCCGGGGATGGCCTCGTAGACACTCTGGGTGATGATGGACAGGGGCAGGCCGTTGTCGACCATCAGGGGCACGGTGCCCCCAGTGCCCAGGTCCAGGTCCACCACCGGGAAGAGGTTCTGCAGCTCGAAGGGCACGGGCACCGGGTCGCCGCTGGCGCCTGGGGGAGCCACAGCGGGGCTGTGGCCGCAGAGGTAGGCCAGCGGGGTGGCGGAGTCCACGGCGGCCCAGCCGGTGGACAGGATGCTCCAGCCCAGCAGGGAGCCGACATCGACACCGATGGTCTCCTCGTTCAGGGCCAGGTCCCGCCCCTTGAACAGGAAGGTGTCGTAGTCGAAGGGGCCCAGCCGTAGCGAGCCCTCGAAGTACTCGGTGATGCCACCGCTGACCTCGAGATCGGCGAAGACCACCTGGGCCGCGGTGTCGATGGCGAACCAGGTGTCCACCTCGGCGATGGTGCCCCACACCAGGGGCGCGCCATCGGCGGCCATGACCGTGGTCAGCGGGGCCGAGGCGCAGCTGTCGTCGGGGGGCGCAGTGTCCTGTGTGTCGTCGACCGGCACGCTGTCGCCTGTGTCGTCGGGAGCCGGGCTGTCCGGAGCCGTGTCATCGGGCTTGGGACAGCCCACGAGCAGCAGGAAGAGGGGGGCGAGGTGCCGCATGATCAGATCTCCGGCAGCAGGTCCTGGAACTCCAGCTCCACGCTGTAGGGGGTTCCGCCCCCGCGGGACAGATCCACGGCGACGCTGTCGCCCACGGGCCCCCGCAGGGCGAGCTTGACCTCATCGGCGGTGGCGGTGGCCAGGTCGAGGCCGCTCACCCCCACGATGACGTCCCCCGGCTCGACGCCCTGGTCCGAGGCGCTCGACGGCGAGAAGACCATCTCCACCTGGAAGCCCCCATCGCGCCAAGATGGCTCGATGCCGGCGCGGTGCCACTCGTGCTCGTCGATGTGGACGAGGGAGTCGTAGGGCCAGAAGCGGTAGGCCCGGGCGTGGCCGTCCACCCCGGTGACGAAGCGGCGGTAGAAGGGGTAGCCCAGGAAGCCGTGGGAGCTGATGCCCGAGGCCTCGAGGATCACCGCCAGGTGGTGATCGTCGGGAGCCACAACGGTCCAGGTGCCCTCGGCCACCGCGCCGCCCGCCGCGAGGCTGGGGATGCGGGTGACGAAGCAGTCGTCGGAGCCGTAGTTGGAGGCCCAGATGTAGCCGCCGAGCCGAGGCAGGGAGCCGTCGTCGATGGCGGCGAAGGCCGACTCGGTGATGATGGAGACCCCCGAGCCGGTGTCGGCCACCAGCTCGATCTCCATGGAGCTGCTGCCGGTGACGGTGACGGCCGAGACGGGGATGGACGAGGGTAGCTCGTAGGGCAGCTCGCCCACACCACTGGTGCCGGTGCCCGGCGGAGGCTCCTCGGGGATCACGTCCAGGAAGTGGGCCTGGGATTGCTGGTAGTCCACGGCCACGAAGCGGTCGTCGAAGACGTTCTGCCCGGCCAGGCCTCCCAGGTCCCAGCCGATGAAGGCCTCGGCCTCGGACAGATCGGTGTTGCCCACCTGCACCTCGGACAGCTCCACCGGGCCCACCACAACATCACCCGTGGCGATGTCGGTCAGCGCGGAGTCGACGTAGGTGCGGGCCGCGCCGGTGTCGATCACCCACCAGATGGGGCCGATGCCAGCGTAGCTGCCCTCGATCAGGGGCTGCCCGTCCACCGCGATCTCCACTGGCCACGGGCTGTCCCAGGGGCCGGGTAGCGCGGTGTCGGTGGGGCCGGTGTCCGGGGGTGCCGTGTCGTCGGGCTTGGGGCAGCCGACGAAGATCAGGGCGGAGAGAACGAAGAGCTTGGCGCCAGCCATGCCGCCGCTAGTCCTCGCGGCGGCGCATCCGCGCCCCCACCCAGATCAGGGCCGGCAGCAGCAGCCCCATCGCACCACCCGCGGCGTTGCAGCCGGCGCAGCCACCGCCCACCGTGAAGGCACCCTCGAGCAGGTCGCTCTCGCCATCCAGCTGCACCTCCACGTCGTGGACACCCTCGGGCAGCGCCGAAGGCGTGCGGCCCTCGAGGGTGTGCTCGTCGAGCACCTCGATGCCCGAGACCGCCAGACCACCGATGTAGGCGTTCACACCCTGGGCGAAGCCGCCGCCCTTGATGTAGACGTCGATGGGCACGCCGGGATCGGCAGTGGCGGGGGTGATGCTCTCGACCCAGAAGTTGCCGAGCCCAGTGTCGGTGACGTCGGTGTCGGCGTCGGTATCGGTGTCGGTGTCGGCGTCCGCGTCGGCGTCGGAGTCGCCCTCACAGCCGGTCCCGCTGATGTTGCTGCCCTCGACGCACAGGCGCTGGATCCAGTCCCCCTGCAGGCCGAACATGTTGGACTGGTACCAGCTGTAGTTGCCGCCGCCGACGTTGGCGTAGATGTAGTTGCGGTCGGCGTGGGCCATGCCGTCGGTGTCGCGGGCGATGGCGGGGTAGCCCTGGAAGCCGTCCAGGCAGATGGAGATGGCCACGTTGCCGCTGTCGAAGCTGGGCAGGCCGTGGGGGAAGGCGTCGCTGATGGTGATCTGGTTGAAGCTGTCCTGGCTGCCCGTCATCTGGATCATCTCGCTGTCCACCATGCTGGCGGAGGCCAGGTTGGTGCCAACGAGCTCGAAGATCTCGAGGATGTAGTACTGCGAGCCACTGGTGCCCCCAACCAGTGCCTCCACGTAGCTGAGGGAGAAGGGGTAGTCGGTGGCGCCAGGAACGTAGACCACACCCCAGCACTCGCCGTCGACGAATCCACCCTGGAAGCCGACCTCCCCCTCGCCGGTGAAGCCATCGTTCTGGAGCAGCTTGGTGCCGGCCATGGCCGGGGACGCGAGCAGGGACATGAGCAGGGCGAGACGGATCATCGGGGGCTCCATGATGGGGGGCGGAGTTCGGGTGGGCCTATGATACACGCGCGGGGCGCATCAGTAGACACAGAAGGGTCCTTCGTAGCGAAGCTCGTTGTTGCTGCCGTCGCACTCGAGCTCGCCCGAGGTTACCCGCACGACCATCTCCTCGGCGCTCTTGAGCGGCATCGCGTCGATCTCGAGGCACACGGCGTCCTCCATCCGGCCCGCGGTGATGCCGCCCTCGAAGTCGAAGCTCTGGACCAGGCTGCCGTCGCCCCCCTCGTAGGCCCAGATCTCGACGGCGTAGTCCATGCCCAGATCCACCGCGCCCACGTTGCCCGGGTGGACACAGAGCTCGAGGATGTTCAGCTCGCAGTCCAGCTCGCAGAACATGGCCTCCTCGAGCAGCAGGTTGGGGGCGGCCATGCCGTCGCCGGCGGTCATGTCGCCGGAGCGGAAGTTGTTGTAGCCCAGCCAGTTCAGCTCGGGCTGGGCCGGGATGCTGCCGTCGTTGTTGACGTTGGTGATGGAGTAGGCGTGCTGGTTCCAGATCTGGCGCCCCGGGCGCCACGACTCGCTGGCGTCACCGAAGACGTAGATACCGGCGTAGTGCCCGAAGCCCACAGAGTTGACCACCACGATCTCGGCCTGCTCGTCTCCGTCCACGTCGGCGATGACGGGGTACTCCAGCCAGGTGCCGTTGGAGTGCTGGAAGCTCTCGAGCTTCACCGAGCCGTCCACCCCAGAGTAGACCCACAGGGTGGTCTGGTCGGCGTAGACCACCTCGGCCACGCCGTCGCCCTCGAAGTCGAACACCGCCGAGCCGGTGTTGCCCGAGGTGTCGTCGTCGGTCTCGTTCTGCCACAGGATGGTGCCGTCGGCCTCGAAGACGGTGTAGCGGGAGCCCGAGGCCACACCGATCTCCGGGGCGCTGTCGCCGTCGTAGTCGGCGATGGTGGGCGGGCCGCCGTAGCGCTCCTCCTCCGCGCCGGGGATCACCTGGGACCACTGCACGGTGCCGTCGGTCTCCTGCAGGCGGATGGTGCCGGCACCGCAGACCACGATCTCCGCCTCACGGTCGGCGTCGAAGTCGGCCACCGCCGGGTAGCCGTCGGCCTCGCCGTTGGTCCAGATCATGAAGCCGTCGGGATCGTAGGCGGCGTTGCCCACGATGAGCTCCTGCACACCGTCGCCGTCGATGTCCGCCGCCACCGGGGCGGTGCCCACGTTCAGATCCCCCACCCCGGCCATGCCGTACACGCCGGTGCCCCGGACCGAGCCGTCGGCGTTCAGGATGGCCCGGCCCGCGAGGATCTCGGGAGAGCCATCGCCGTCGAGATCCGCGATGGCCGGCGCGTCGGCCTCGCCGTTGATGTGGTCGGTCAGCTGCACCGAGGTCCACTTGAGCGTGCCGTCGTGCTCGAAGGCCTTGACCTCCTGGAAGTAGGTGATCGCGATGATCTCGGCGATCCCATCGCCGTCGATGTCACCCCCGGCCAGGCTGCACTGCCCCGAGAGGATCTCGCCCGCGATGCTGTAGTGCTCGCTGCCGTCGTCGCCCGACAGCACCCGGATGACGCCTGAGTCCCAGTACTGGGGGCCGAAGTAGGACATGAACGCGATGTCGGGCACATCGTCGGTGTCGATGTCGCCGTCGCCGTCGTCGTCGGTCAGCTGCAGCACGATGGGGGTGGACATCACATCCGACATCCCCGGCTCTTCCGTGAAGCTGTCGCGGTACCACTCCACCACGGGCTCGAAGCTGCCGGTGGCCAGGTCGTTGACGCAGTCACCATCGATCCAGGTCTCCCAGCCCTCGTAGGCTTCGTCGGGACACTCCGCGCGCCACTCGAGGGGCACCTCGGCGCGTACCGAGTAGTCCACACAGCCCATGCACAGCAGAAAGAGCGTCGTGTATCGCTTCATGGAGGGCCTCCGGGTCGAACAGCATACACCACGTTCCTCGGCCGCTACAGGCTATACTGGCGCACCCCTGCACGGCCTGGAGGGCCCATGCCCACGACGTCGCCCCGCTGCTCGCTCCTGCTCGCTGGCCTGCTGCTGCTGACTGGCTGTCCCCAGGACTACTCCATCTCCAAAGACGCCATCTGTGACGGGCTGCTCCAGGCCGGCGAAGAGACGGTCGACGCACCCTTCGACATCGACGGTGATGGCTTCTTCGACGCCTCCAACCCCCACTGCGCCGAGACCTACGAGGCCGACCGCCTGGACTGCGACGAGGGCGATCCAGAGGTCAACCCGGGAGCCACCGAGCTGGCCTGCGACGGCATCGACAACGACTGCAACGAAGAGACCCTGGACGCCGACGACCTCGACGAAGACGGCTACGACGCCTGCATCGACTGCGACGACGAGGACCCCGAGGTCAGCCCCGGCGCAGAAGAGGTCCACTGCAACGACATCGACGACGACTGCGACGAGAGCACGGAGGACCACGAGGACGCCGACGGCGACGGTTGGAACAACTGTGACGACTGCGACGACGGCGTGGCGGCCATCAGCCCCTCCGAAGTCGAGACCCTCTGCAACGACATCGACGACGACTGCGACGAGCTGACCCCCGACGACGAGGACGTCGACGGCGACGGTGTGTCCTATTGTGACGACGACTGCGACGACGACGACGCTGAGCGCTACCCCGGCAACGAGGAGATCTGCGAGGACGAGATCGACAACGACTGCGACGATGAAGTCGATGAGGGCTGCGTCATCGACTACACCGGCACCTGGACCCTGGATCGCACCGTCAGCTACTCCTGCGCCTACGGCATGGTCTCCATCAACTTCAATCAGGTCTTCATCCAGGACAACAACCCCACCATCTCCATCTCATCCACCGGCACCGGCTCCCAACCCGGCACCATGAACGGTAGCTGGTCCTCCGACACCGAGTTCTACGCCAGCCGCACCATCACCGGTACCTGCAACGAGACCTACGAGTTCTCGGGAACCATGCTCGACGCCACCAGCTTCGCGGGTAGCTTCGACGCCACGTTCACCGGCTCCCTGTGTCTGGGCTGCACCTCCCAGAGCTGGATCCTCACCGGCACGCTGTAGGAATCGCCCATGCTCATCGCCACCCACAACGTCAACTCCCTGCGGGCACGCATGGAGCGCGTCACCGCCTGGCTCGAGCGGGTCCAGCCCGACGTGGTCTGCCTGCAGGAGACCAAGGTCACCGACGACCTGTTCCCCGCCGAGCCCCTCGAGGCCCTGGGCTACCACGTCGCCTACCACGGCCAGAAGACCTACAACGGCGTGGCCATCCTCTCGAAGGCCCCCATCGCCGACGTTGTGGCGGGCATCGCCGACCTCGAGGATCCCGAGGCCCGCAGCATCGCAGGCACCACCGCGGGGATCCGCGTGCGTTGCCTGTACGTGCCCAACGGCAAGGAGATCCCCTCGGACAAGTACGACTACAAGCTGCGCTGGCTCGACGCGCTGGTCGCCGAGACCCGGGCCAGCTGGGATCCCGACGTCCCAGTGGTGCTCACCGGCGACTTCAACATCACCTTCGACGAGCGCGACATGTGGGATCCCGAGGGCCATCGCGGCCAGGTCTTCCACTCCGCTCCGGAGCGCGAGCGGCTGCAGGCCCTTGTGGACTGGGGGCTCACCGACGCGTTCCGTATGCACAACCAGGAAGCCGGGCTCTTCACCTGGTGGGACTACCGGGCCGCCGCCTTCCGCCGCGGCATGGGCCTGCGCATCGACCACTTCCTGATCTCCGCGCCACTGGTGCCTCGCTGCAGCGGCGTCACCGTGGATCGCCAGGAGCGCAAGGGCACCAAGCCCTCCGACCACGCCCCCGTGCTGCTGGAGCTGTTGGATGGATGACGCCACCGCCGTCGTGAGGGCCTGCGATCTCGCAGCGATCGTCGACGGCATGAGCGACTTCATCGACACGCACCTGCACTTGCGCATCGACGTGCCCGGGCGCCTGCAGCCCGACCGTCTGCAGCGCGCGCTGCTGGCCTTGACCCACGGCTTGCCGGAGCTGGCGGGACGCTTCGAGCGCCGCTGGTGGCGCTCCCGCTGGCACATCGATCCCGATCCCCACTGGCACATCGAGGAGGTGGAGGTCAGCTCGGCCGAGGCCGCCGAGCTGCGGGAGCGCACGCTGTACGCCGAGCCCTTCGAGCCCCACGACACCCTGCCGGTGCGGGCGGTGCTGCTGCACATGCCCGAGCACGATCGGCTGCTGCTCAGGGTGAGCCACCTGCTGGCCGACGGTGGCGGCAGCAAGAACCTCTGCTACCGCATCGCCCGGGCCTACCGCGCAGTAGGCGACGATCCGAGCTGGAACGAACCCCCGGTCCCCTCCCCTCACTTCGTGGTGCGCTTGCTACGGGCCTTCCGCTGGCGACGCCTGCCCGCCATGCTGCTGGCTCTGGCGAAGGAAGCGTGGGACAACCGGCCCATGCGCCCCATCCATGTGCCCATGGGAGGGCCCGGTCCATCCACGGCCCACTACCGAGCTCTGCACCTGCAGCCCGCCCGGGTAGAGCGCATGCGGGCGCGCTGGAAGGCCCGAGGCGTCACCCTCAACGACCTGGCGCTCGCGGCCTTCACCCGCGCCGTGGTGCTGGCCTTCCCAGAGGCGAGCGCCGCCCGTTCCCACGCCGCGGTGGTGGCCACCGCCGACCTCCGTCAGTACGAGCCCGCCGCCCTGGACGTGTGCAACCACAGCAGCCTGCGTCCCCTGGTCTTGCGTCGCCTGCCCCTCCCCGCGCCGGAGCAGACCGTCGCGGCGGTGCGACGGGTCACCCGAGGCTGGAAGGCCAGCATGACCAGCCTGCTGCAGTGCATCCCCGCTGGCATGGTCGCCGCCGTGACCCCCCACGCCTTTGGGCGCTGGGCGGTGTCGCTGCTGCTCCACCGCGGCCGCAGGATCAGCGGCGCCTGCACCGGCCTCACCAACATCGGCCCCATCCGGGCCGAGGACCTCGACTTCGGCGACGGCCCCTGCATCGCCGCCCGGGTGACCAGCCCCGTCGCCCACCCCTACATGCTGATCGCCGCCGTGACCGGCTGCGCCGGCGCCCTGGACTTCACCGTGGGCTACCGCTCACCCCAGGTGGAGCACGACGCCATCCGGCGCTTGGTCCAGGTCCTGGATCGAGAGCTGGCGGCCCTGGAGTGACGGTGTATACTCCTCGGCACACGGACTGAGGAGAAGACAATGAACCGCATCTGGCGCTCGGTTTCCATCGTGATGGGCGCGCTGCTGGCGGCCGGCTGCAGCTGCCCGAACCTGCCCCTGGATCCCCTGCCCCAGGTGGGCGACACCAACCCGTCCACGCACGACAGCCAGAACACCAACCCCTGGCATAGCGACGAGCCCCCGGACGACACCCAGGTCGAATTCATCGAAGCAACGGCTTTAGCCCGTGACC
>CAZHIK010000344.1:0-8752 GCA_964532635.1 uncultured Enterobacterales bacterium | reverse complement strand
GGTGAACCGCGCGCGGAGCGATACATTCGACCCGGTCACTTTCCCTGCGTCGAAACACTAGGCCGGGTTTTTCACCAGACGGCGTAGCGAAGACGCCGAGCGGAATCGAGTGAAGCGAAGATGGGCGAAAGCCCCAACGAGGGCTGGGACCGTACGGAACGGGCCGCGGACGCCGCGGATCGGCGCCCGCACTAGCTGGATGGTGAGAAATCCGGCCCAGGCTCTCCGAGACCGGAGAGGGCCGACTGGGCCGCTATGAAAGGGCCTGCGGATTCGCTCGGATGGCGACACGTTCTTCGAGCGCGAAGCGGCCCAAGACCGCCCGCCGGATCTCCTCGGGAACAGGCTCGAGGGCCAGACGCCTAGCGGTGCGCGGCGAGAAACCACCCGCGGCGGCGACCGGAGCCAGGCCGAGCCCCGCTTCCCGAGCCAGCACGGAGGCCGCGCGCTTGGCCTGCACGACATCGGGCTCCTGCGTGACCAGAGGCGGGAGAACGCCCACAGCATCGGACACCACCCGAACCAGCTCATGCGCTCCCGCCGAAGCCACTCGCTCGATGCCGACCGGGACCATTCGCTCGCTGCCAAGCCCCACCCCTCGTAGGAGATCACGGGTCGACGCGCGTGGCAGCAGCTGTCGGAGGCAGAGCGTCAGCCCGCCGATCACGCGCACCCCCAGCAGATCGGGAAAGCAGCTCCCACTCCACAGCGCCGGGTGAACAGGAAGCCCGTGCTTCGCAGGCTGTCGGAGGACGTAGCCGAACACCGATTGCATGTGGGACCGGCCCTGGATTGGCCGTACCCGCGCCGGCTCGAGCGGGACGGCCGCCAGCAACCGCAGGCTGCGGGAGATGGCCCGGGCTCGCCGGAACACAACCACGCGGTCCCCGTAGAGCACAGCATGGACGTGTTCATCGACCAGGCAGAACAAGGCAAGCTCGCGCTTTCCCGCAGAGGCGAGCGCACGGACCGCGAGAAGACGAGCGCGCTCGTCGGGGAACAAGGGCATTCGCCCTTCGGTGGACCAGGTGATGTGACTCGCGATCATGGCGACCTCCAGCTGTCGCCATCAATGAACGCAAGGCCCATGCCATTCGATAGTGGGCGTTGTTCCGTTCGAGAACGTCGAAGTGTCGAACCGATCGTCGAAACTTCGACACTTCCCTCGACGCCTCGATGTCCTGGCGACCCACCAGCCGGCCGAGAGTCACCCTCCCAGGCCGGAGAGGGCAGCGTTGGCCGGAATACGGTCAAGGATCGCCTCTCCGAGGCCGGAGAGGGCAGCGTTGGCCGCGCGTGGCTCCTCGGGGGCCTCCACGGGCTGAACAGGCGCTTCTGGGGATAGGGTGGAGACATGCCGTCGCTCCGCGCCGCTTCCCTCGCCCTGCTCCTCGGGCTCCAGGCCTGCGCCGAACCCTCCACCCTACCCGTGGCCGCCGAGCCCCCGGAACCCGCCCAGCTCAACCTGCTGCTGGTGTCGCTGGACACGGTGCGCTGGGACCACACCAGCCTGGCCGGCTACGAGCGCGACACCACGCCGTCGCTGGCGGAGCTCGCCGCCCTTCCGGGCTCCACCACCTTCGGGCGGGCCTACGCCCCGGCCGCCTGGAGCCTGCCCGCCTACGCCAGCCTGCTCACCGGGCGCGATGCCCTGTCCCACGGGGTGGGCTTTCTGCGCAGGGGCCTCGATCCCGGCCACGCCACCATGGCCGAGGCCCTGCAGGCCTACGGCTACCGCACGGCGGCCTTCACCTCCGGGCCCCACCTGCTCCCCGAGACCGGCCTGGGTCGGGGCTTCGACACCCACGAGCACATCACCGCCGCCAGCCCCATGGCTCCGGCAGTCAACGGCGCCATCGACTGGCTCGGCTCCCCCGGCGATGAGCCCTTCTTCCTGTTCTTGGTGGGCTACGACGCCCACACCCCCTACGCCGCCCCCTCGGCCTTCGCCGAGCTGTACGACCCCCACTACCGCGGGTTCATCCACACCACCGACAATCCGCTGCGAGACGATCCCTGCGAGCTGCGGGGCGACACCCGCACCTGCCTGCGCTTCTTTCCAGAGCGCTTCGTGGACCCCAGCGATGCCGGCGCCGATCCCGACGCCCCACGCCTGCTGGTGGAGCCCAACCTGGACTGGGTCAAGTTCCCCGACGGAGACCGCGTGGAGCTGCGCCGGGAGCGAGGCCAACAAGACGCCCTACGCGCCCTGCTCGAAGCCCACCGCAGCCAGGGCTGGGCCAACGTAGACAGCGCAGCCCTGGACCGCTTGACCGCGACAGAGCCCGGGGCGCTCATCGAGCGCTCGAGCCAAGGCGCCCGCCTGGATCCCCGCACCGTACCGGTAGAAGCCAGCTTGAGCCAAGGCGGCTTCGACGCCCGGGACCGGGAACACCTGACGGCCCACTACGACAGCGCCATCCGCGCCGCAGATCTGCAGCTGGGGCGCCTGCTGTTCGAGCTCGAGCAGCGCGGGCTGCTGGACGACACCCTCGTGGTGGTCCTGTCCGACCACGGCGAAGCCCTGGGCGAAGAGGTGCGCTTCCACCACGACGACCAGGTCGGCGATCGGGTCTTCCACGTGCCCCTGGTGATCCGACAGCCCGACGATGACTCCCCCACCCACCACGAAGGCCCCGTCACCCTCACCGGCCTCACCCCCACCCTGCTGCAGCTGCTGGGGATCACCCCCCCGGCGGGCAGCGAGGCCTTCGGCTTCCTGGGCGCCCTCGACGCCACCGCCGAGCCACCGACCGATGGACCGGTCACCGGCGCCTCGCTGTGCTGCTACTGGGTGCGCGACGGTGACTGGGAGCTGCGGGGGCGCCGTGCCGAAGGGGCCGAGCCTGGCGCGGAGCTTTCCTGGAGCCTGCACCGCGACGGTCAGGAACGGGATCTGTCCGAGGCCCACCCCGAGCGGGTGACCGCCATGAAGCGCGTCGTGGCCCACTGGCCGGCTCACCCCGGCCGCTTCGCCCGCTTCGGTCTGGGCGAAAAGGACGGTGACGACCCGGCCCTGCGCAAGGCCCTGCGCCAAGGCGGCTACTGGTCCCCCGAGCCCGGGGGTGCGCAGTGAAGCGCCTGCTCCTCGTCCTGCTCACAGCGGCCGCCTGCGGCGATCCCGCCCCCGCGCCCTCCGCAGGCACCACCCGCATCTCCGACCCGGTGCTGCGCATCTTCCAGGAGTTGGACAGCGACGGCAGCGGCGGGCTCCAGCAGGGCGAGCTGATGGCCTGGGATCCCGCGAGCCTGATGCCCATGCTCGATGGCAACGGCGATGGACAGGTGGACCTCGAGGAGCTGCGAGCGGACCTGAACGCCTGGCCCGAGCCGAAGAGCGCTCGGCCCGAGTCCGGCGAGCCCCCGCAGGGCGACCTGCCTCCACCCGCGCTCCGCCCTGGCGAGCAAGAGCGCCCCGAGGACGCCCAGGACGGCCCGCCCCGCCCCGGGAGGCGCCCGTGATCGGCGCCCTGCTGCTCCTGCTGGCCTGCTCGAGCCCCGAGCCGCAGGTCACAGCTCCCGTCCCGACGCCCGCGCCCCCGCCTGCCGATGAAGCCCCCACCCAGGCTCTGGGCCTGTTCTGGCGCGACCTGCAGGTTCTGCCCTCCGGCCCGGCCGGCGCCACGGCCCCAGCGGAAGTCCCCGCAGCCCTGGGCTGCATCGCCACCGGGCAGCACGACCTGGCGAAGAAGCTCGGGGGCTCCGACACCGACCCCGAGCGCGCCTCGGTGGTGTTCCTGACGGCGCTGCTGACCGGCGACGCAGAGACCGCCGCAGATGCGGCGCTCACAGCCTGGGAGTGGGGCCCCGAGACCCCACTCTCCCGAGCCATCATGGGCCACCATGCCCTGGCCCTCACCCAACGGGACTCCGCCAGGCGCAGGTTCGAAGGCCAGCTCAACGACACCAAGCCCGACGCCCCGCTGCGGCTCCCGGTGGGGCCCCCAGGCCCCTGCGGCGTCAGCCTCGACCCCGAGTCCTACGCCCGGTGGCTCGCTCGCCTCGGCATGGGCTGGGCCGCCGCCAACGATGGCGACCACCTGCTGGCCCTCGAGCACCAGCAGGCCATCCTCGCGCAGCAGACCACCGACCGCATCGCCGGCACCAGCGCCACCATGGCCCTGCTGCAGCTCGATCGGGTGGACCAGGCCGCCACAACAGTGGAACGCCTCGAGGCCGCCTGGCCCGAGGATCCCCTGGTGAGCGCCCTGAACGAAGTCGTCGCTGCCCGTCGGGCCCAGGACGCCCACGCCGCCGAAGCCTGGACCCGCGAGCTGGCCCGCGGCGACGAGCCCAGCACCTGCCCCTACGAGGGCCTCGGCCTGGTCTACCTGGCCCAGGGCCGCACCGACGAGGCCAAGGAGCAGCTCCAGCGCTCCATCGAGCTGGACCCCGACCTGGGCTTCGAGAAGTACACCGCCATGGCCCGCATCCTGATGGACGAGGGCGATCTGGCGGGGGCCCGGGCCATGCTCGACAAAGCCCTGGCAAACCACCCCGGCGACGCCGACGCGACGGAGCTGATGTCGAGCCTCGAGCGCCTCGAGGCCGAAGCGGGCGCCCCCTGAGCCGCGGTATACCTGTCCCCATGCACCGCCTCGCCCCCACCATCGCCCTGGTACTGCTCGCCTGCAGCGGTCCGGGTTCCCGGGCGGGCAAGGTCCTCGAGCCCTTCGGCTTCGCCATGGTGACCCTCGAGCCGGGGAGCTTCCAGATGGGCAGCCCCCCCGACGAGTCCGGACGCGACGCCGACGAGGTCCGGCACTCGGTCACCCTCACTCGCCCCTTCGCCATCAGCGCCACCGAGGTCACCCAGGAGCTGTACCAGGCCGTCACCGGCGAAAATCCCTCCTCCTTCGCCCAGCTGTCCGGCGCGGCCCGCCACCCCATCGAAGAGGTCAGCTGGTTCGACGCCGTGCGCTTCTGCAACTCCCTGAGCGAGACCGAGGGCTTCGAGCCGGCCTACCGCTTCCAGGAACGCCAAGGCAGCGGCGGCGAGCTGTCTCGCTCGGTCGCCCAGCTGGGGGGCAGCGATCCCCTCTCCCTGGTGGACATCGTGATGGACCCCAACGCCAACGGCTACCGCCTGCCCACAGAGGCCGAGTGGGAGTACGCCGCCCGAGCCGGCGGCTCGAGCCCCTACGCCAGCGCAGAGACCCCCGATGCGGTGGCCTGGTACAAGGGCAACGCCGGCAACTACACCCACCCCGTCGCCACAAAGCAGCCCAACGCCTGGGGACTCTACGACATGAACGGCAACGTCTGGGAGTGGGTCTGGGACTGGTACGCCCCCTACCCCGAGGGTCCCGTCACCGACCCGGTCGGCCCCGCCACTGGCAAGGACCGCATCACCCGCGGCGGCTCCTGGGTGGTGCCCGCCAAGGACACCCGCATCGCCCCCCGGCGCATGCACCCACCCACCCTGCACTGCCACGGCCAGGGATTCCGGATCGTGCGAACCGAGGGGTGAGGGGGTGCGCAGTGTCCTCACCGCCCTGATCCTCCTCGCCAGCGGCTGTCCACAGCCTCAACCCAGCAACCGACCCCAGCCCCCGGCCTGTGCCGAGGGCTGGCTGGCCGACCAAAGAAGCTGCGTCCCCGAGGCTTGCGGCACCGGAACCTGGGGTTCCATCCCGACGGACGACACCAGCATCCACGTCGACGCGGCCGCGATTCACGGCGGCGATGGTAGCGCCGAGTCCCCACTGCGCAGCATCCAGGCCGCGCTGGACCTGGCGGGAGAGCGCGAGGGGGCTCTCGTCGTGGTAGCGGCCGGGCTCTACCCGGAGACTCTGACCCTGGACTCGAGCCACGCCGGAACGCGCGTGGAGGGACGCTGCCGCGCCATGGTGACCATCGACGCGAGCGTCGGCGACTCGGGCACGCCCGGCGTGACGATCGACGGCCGCTACGGCGCGGTGGAGCTGTCGGGGCTGGAGCTGGTCGGATCGACCTACGTGGGAATCCTGATCGAGTCCGGGCAGGTCCGACTCGTGGACATGGGGGTATCGGAGAGCGCCCATGTCGGGATCGGGATCTTCATGGGCTCCTCCCCGGCGCCCAGCAGCCTGGAGATCGAGGGCGGGGAGCTGACGGGCAACGTGGGGGCTGGGCTCGTGGCGTACGATTCGGGTGTCCGAGTGGTGCTGGTGGACACGACGGTGACCGAGACCAGCCCGCCGGAGACCGGAGCCGAGACGTACGGCATCCAGGTGCGCGATGGGGCGACGCTCTCGGCCCAGCACTGCGAGCTGGTGGCGAACACAGGGGTGGGACTGCTGGGTGCCGGCGCGGGTACCCGCGTGGAGCTGACGGACACCACGATTCGGGACACGCAACCAGACTCGAGCGGGTGGGACGGGATGGGCGTCCAGGTGCTCGAAGAGGCAGCGCTCTCGGCCGAGCGCTGCGTGCTCGCGGACAACGCGTCGGTGGGGCTGTTCGCCCACGGCGCCGGGACCGAGGCGACGCTGCAGGACTGCTCGATCCTCGACACCCACCCGGACATCGCTGGCTGGGGGTACGGGGTCGAGGCCTACGGCGGTGTGACGCTCACAGCCCGGCACTGCGAGCTGGCTGGAAACCTGTCACTGGGGATCGCCGTCAGCGGCTATGGCACCGAGGTTTCCCTCGAGGACACCGTGATCCGCGACACCCTGCCCGACGGCACTGGAGACCGCGGGTACGGCATCGGCGTGCAGCACGGCGCGTCCCTCTCCGCCACGCGCTGCGCGCTGGTCGGAAACACGGGGGTGGGGCTGCAGGCCCACGGCGCAGGTACCCACGTGGAGCTGCTCGACTCCACCATCACCGGGACGCGGGCCGGTACGGGCCCGAGGGGGGCCGCGGCCGAAGGGATCGCAGCTCAGCAAGGTGCATGGGTCACGGCCACCGAGCTCCAGGTCCTGGGCACCGAGGGTCCGGGTCTGTATGCGGCCGCCGAAGGGGCCCGGATCGGCTGCACCGACTGCAGCCTGCAGGACAACCGGTTCGCAGGCGCCGTGGCCTTCCACGACGGCGCGCTGGAGATCCGCTCCTCCGCCATCTCCGGCAACCTGGAGAGCGCCGACCTCGGCGGCGGAGTGGGGATCTTCGCCGCACACCAGCCCCCCCTGGAGCCCCCTTCCCTGCTGGTGATCGACAGCGTCATCTCCAACAACCCGGTCGCCGGCGTGTGGCTGGCCGGGGAAGGCGCCTACGAGCTGCACGGCAACAGCTTCTCGGGCGCCATCGGGCTCGCGCACGGCGCCGGCACACGCTGCGGCGACGGTGTGTACGCCAGGGGAGTCTGGGCCTCGAGTGGCG
Organism: uncultured Enterobacterales bacterium; assembly: GCA_964532635.1. Classification (GTDB taxonomy): domain Bacteria; phylum Myxococcota_A; class UBA796; order UBA796; family JAFGLY01; genus CALDOK01. The sequence goes on along the minus strand of CAZHIK010000344.1, from coordinate 1,447 downwards.
GCTCGGGCCTGGCCCTCACGGGCAACGAGTTCACCCGAAACGTCGGCGCTGGCCTGCTCCTGGACGACGCTTCGGCCGCACACGACGGCAACGCCTGGTTCGCCAACGAACCCGATCTCCTGATCCAGGGTGAGGCCTGCCTGTTGCCGATCGAAGCCTGGGCCGATGTCCCGAGCAGCGAGATCTGCCCCGAGTGGGACCGCCCCAGCTGCGACCTGGTCTTCTCCCTGTCCATCCCCCTGTCGGACATCGAGCCCGCCACGGTCCCCCTGCACACCCACAGCCGGAGTCGGGGGTACCCGATCGCGCGCAGCGATGGGTGAGCGGGCTGATATACCAAGGGTCCAGCCCCTCACCGGAACCCACTCCCATGCACTCCGCGCCTGCAGCTCATGGCCTCGACGCGATCCTCGAGCTCGAGGCCCAGCTGCGCCAGAGCATCTGGCTGTTCCTGGACGAAGAGTCCTTCCACGACCTGGACAGCAACGAGATGCTGCCCACGATCCAGGCCAACATCGCCCGGGGGATCGAGTACCGCCTGATCATGCCCGAGGGCGCCGACGCCGTGGGCTTCGACGGCCTGCCCGCCGAGCTGACCGGGCACTACATGGTGCGGTCCGTCCCCCGCACCCTGGCGGACATGCTGGTCCCCTTTCAGCTCAATGACCCGGAGCAGCGAACCCGGCGGGGCTTCTTCATCCACCGCGCGGGCCCCGACTACAGCTGGCTCGAGATGGACGCGGATGTGCTGCGCAAGCTGATCCGCTCCTACAAGTACCTGTGGGACCTGCCAGCCCGTGTGCGCCAGGCCATCCACTACGACGAGAAGCCCGCCGACAACGTCCCCGAGCTGATCCGCACCGACTTCCGCGAGGGCGTCACCTGCATGAAGCTGGGGCAGAACCGGGCGGCGGTCATCCTCTTCGCTCGCTGCCTCGAGTGCCTGCTGGGCGCATACTGCAGCGAGCGCGGTGTGGACACCTCCGGCCCGGTGGGTCTGGGCACCTTCATCGGGCGCATCAAGGCCAGCGCCAAGGACGGCGTCTGGTTCCTCGACAGCCGCACCATGCACGAGACGCTGCTGGCCACAGCCAGCGCCATCAACCAGTTCCGCATCGCCAACGTCCACTCCCGCGAGCAGTCCCGCTACCCCGACGCTCCCACGGTGGAGATGGTCTACCGGCAGCTGCTCACCATCTGCCTCGAGTACCTGCGGTGGACCCAGGGTGAGGGCATCGAGGCCCCATGACCGCCCTGCACACCACCCTGCCGCTGCTGCTCCTCCTTCTGGCATGCGGAGACAAGCCCGGTGAGGACACCGCCCCGCTGCCCGAGGGTGATGCGGACACCGACACAGACGCCGACAGCGACGCGGACGCCGACAGCGACGCGGACGCCGACGCGGACACCGACAGCGACGCCGACGCGGACAGCGACGCAGACACCG
>CAZHIK010000343.1:0-8792 GCA_964532635.1 uncultured Enterobacterales bacterium | reverse complement strand
CTGCTGCCGCTCCGGGGTCATGGCCTGCCACTGCTGCTCAGGGGTGGGGGCGACAGCGGGTTCGTCCGCCAGGCTGGCGGGCGCCAGGACCAAGCAGAGGCCAACGATGAGGGCGCGTGTGACGGTGGCGATGCGGGTCATGGTTCAGTCCTCCTCCATGCGAAGCAGGTCGAGGTAGCGGGCCACCTCGAGGTCCTGCAGGAGGTCCAGGTTCTCGAGCAGCTCTCGGTTGGCCAGGGCGGCCTGCTGCTCGGGGGTGAGGCCGGGAGCCGGCTCGGGCTCGGGCGTCGGGTCGGTCTGGGGTGCTGCTTCGATCTCGGGCTGCTGCTCGACGGGGGCCTGCGCCGCGACAGGCGCGGCCGGCACGGGCCCCTGGGCCTCGGGCTCCTGGGCCTGGACCACGGCCAGCGCGAGCAGCAGGGTGAAGGTCAAGGTGTGGTCCCATCCCAGGCCATCAGGGTCTCGAGGTCCTCGAGCAGCTCGAGGTTCTCCACCAGCTCCAGCTCGGCCACCAGGGCCAGATCGTCGGCGGGCAGCGGCAGGGGCTCCACGGTCGCCACTGGCGGTCTCAGGGCGATGGTCAGGCCCGCGGCCGCGGCCGCGAAGGCGGCGACACCCGCGGAGATGGGCACCCAGTGGCGTCGATACCAAGGCTTGCCGGAGCGCAGCTCGGCCCGGAAGCGGGCGTCGAAGCCGCTGGGCACCGGGGGCGCCTGGGCTTCACCGAGGCGGTCCCACAGGCCATCGCCCAGCAGCTGCTGGGGATCGTCGGGGAGGTGTTCGGGGGGCATACTCATGGGGCCTCCTGAGGGAGGAAGGGGCGGAGCTGCTCTTCGAGCTTCTTGCGGGCTCGGTGGAGCAGCAGCTTGGCCGCGCCGGTGCTGGGCAGCTCGAGAGCCTCGGCCACCTGCGCCATGGTGCAACCCTCGTAGCGGGCGAGCACCACCGCCGCGCGTTGGCGCGGGGGCAGCTGGTCGAGGGCACGCTGTACGGCCCGCGCCAGCTGGGCAGCTTCGCTGGAGGCGCTGGGATCGTGGCCCGAGGCGCGGGACAGGCCCGCGGTGCCCTCGGGTGTACCCACCTCCCGGCGACGCCAGGCTCGCTGCTTCTCGTTGATGCAGTGGTTGGTGGCGATGCGGAACAGCCAGGTGCGGAAGCGGGCGCTGGGCTGGTAGCGCCGCCGGGCCCTGTAGACCTTGACCAGGATCTCCTGGGCGGCCTCCTCGGCGGCCTGCTCCTCGCCCAACATCCGGTAGCAGAAGCGCCACACCATCGCCCGGATGCGCCCGTACAAGCGCTCGAAGGCGGCTTCATCGCCGGCCTGAAAGCGCAGCATGAGCTGCTGCTCGAGGTCGATGGGCTGGGCTTCGTACACGGGGATGGCTCTCTGTCCTGTGTCAACCGGATGGGGTGCGGATGGTTACGGCGGCGATGACACGCCAGCCGATGGGCAGCTCCAAGGGATGGTCGGCGCTGGGGTTGCTCGCGTCGATGAAGAAGCTGCCCGGCTGGAACAGCCCGCCCTCGAGCTGTAGCTGCAGCGCTTCCCAGGGGGTGGCGGCGATGAGCAGGTCGGCCTCGAGGCCGTAGATGTGCATGTGGGGCTCGAGGGGCGAAGGCCGAGTGGCGCAGGGCAGGGCCAGCTGCAGGTTGGCGCCCCAGTGTTCGCCATCCCAGGCGAGCCACGCACCGGGAGTGATCAGTCCGTGCCCCGCGACCCCAGGAGGAAAATCCAGGGCCCCACTCCGCGCGGCGCTGTCCGCCGGGAAGATGCGGGTGCGCACGAAGGCGGGATCGGAGGCCAGGAACATGCGCACGGGCTCCCCCGCCGCCGCCCGACCCACCAGGTCGTCCTCGCCGGTCATGCCCAGGAAGAACACCCCCGGCTGCCAGCGGCTGTCGGCGAGCACCGAAAAGGCCAGATCCCAGGCCCAGCCCCGCAGCTCGAGGTCCATGCTCCAGGGCTCCTTGGGCGCAGCCTGGTACCAATCGGCCCCTACCTCACTGGGGGTGGCGCCGTCCTCGAAGCGATATCCGGTCAAGCTGCCCTTGCCCCGGGCGTGGACCGCGGCGGCGTCGACGAGCACGGGGCCCACGAGCACCCGGGCGAAGGCCGATGCGTAGAGCAGCTGGGCGCTGCCCCGCAGCTCGATGAACTGCTGCAGGTCCGCGTGGAAGGCCCGCATGCCGTCGGCTTGGCTACCGTACAGGTCTGACAGGCCGTCGACGACGTAGCCCTGATAGCTGCCGATGAAGTCCCCCGAGGTGTCGGCCCACAGCTCGGTCATCATGCCCAGATCCTGCTCGAGCACATGGGCCACGCCCGCCGTGGCGTCGCTGCTCCAGGCCAGCTCCGCGGCCAGGTGCTCGAACATGGACGGCTCGTGTCGCAGGCTCAGAGCTGCCTGGCGGGTGCCCCGCAGGGTGTCCGCCCCCCGCAGCTCGAGGGCCAAGGGGAACCAGCCCAGCCGTTGGGCGTCCAGCCGGGCCCGCAGCCCGGGCCAGCTCTCGGCCTGGAAGCGCCCACCCACGATGCCGTAGGGCAGGATGCCGGCCCGCAGGTCCACGGCAGGATCTCCATCAGGCCGCCAGCGCCAGGAGGCCTCGTCCAGGAACAGCCGCTCACGCCAGGCCTCGGACACGGGCACGCCGTCGCTCACCAGCACGTGCACGAACTCGAGCTGGTCGTTGATGGTGGGCACCCGGGCGAGGCTGCGCCCGTTGGCCCGGACGCGAACCCGGTGAGCGATGCCCGGCCGCCAGGTGAGCGAGGCCTGGGGCACCAGCAACCAGCGATCCAGGGGATCGGCCGGTGAGGCGAGATAGAAGCCCCCCAGGTGCGGGTCCCCGCTCCACAGATCGTCGTACTCCAGCCACGCCGCGGACAACGACGCCTCGCCCTCCACCGAAGCGTGGAGGGCGGAGGTCAGAGCGAGAACGGGCAGAATCGGCGACAAGCTGGGGAGGCGTAACGGCTCAGCCGCACTGACCCCACACGCCGAAGAAGTAGCCGCCGTAGTCGTTGCGGCGCTCGTAGCGGCCGATGAGTTGGCCGTCGGACAGCAGGGTGCCGTCCTCGCCGATCTCGGCCCACTCGCCCATGAAGATGCCGTCGTCGTAGCTGCCCTGCAGGTCGCCGAGGTTGGTGCCCTCGAAGGCGCCGACGAAGTCGCCTTCGCCGTACTCGCCCGCGATGGTGCCCCCCAGCTCGCCGGTGCCCAGCTCGAACCAGGAGCCCTCGAAGGCGGGCTGCAGCGCCTCGTCGTACCACACGCCCGAGAGCACACCCATGATCTCGCAGTCGGCCAGGGAACGGGTCTCGTCGTAGGCGGCGAAGGCCATGTCCTCGAGCTCAGGCTCCTCGATGGGCAGCTCGGCACTCAGGGGCTGGACGTTCGAGATGGCCGCCTCCACGGCCACGATCTCGTCGAAGTTCAGCTCCTGCTGCTCGGTCTGCTGCTCGCAGCCCACCAGGACGAGGATGGCGGTCAGGGGGAGAAGGGAGCGGGTCATGTCGGCCTCCGTGGTTGGTGTTGTGACCACTCCAACCGGAGGTCCCCCATGGGGGTTACGAAAAAAAAGACAGGGGCGCTCGAACGCAGCGGGGAACGGCTCGGCTCGAGAGAAGATCGAGCCACCGAGATCGGCGGTGCAGAGGGGACGGCGAAAGGGCAGTGAAAGCTCCACCGGCGCTCGTTCCAGCAACTCTGCACATGGGAGATGCGCGTTCTCGAAGACCAACCGCCCCATTCCACAGGAGTCCAGCATGCCCACTGTCAGCTACTCCAAACCGGGCTCCAGGATTCGGGAAGTGCACTTCGAAGGACGACTCACGCTGGGCCGAGACGAGAGCAACGGTCTCGCGCTTCCCGATCCCACGGTCTCGCGCTTTCACGCCGTGATCACACCCAGCTCCGAGGGTGGCTGGTGCATCGAGGACCTCGGCTCGATGAACGGGACCTGGATCGAAGACTCCCGCATCCAGAGAACGACACTCGAGGACCGGACCCGCTTCGCCCTGGGCAGCGTCCGGCTGCACTTCACGGCCCCACCCGAGGCTGCGACGGACGATGACGGCGAGCCGACGTGGGAGCTCCGCCTCCAACGCGGCCCAACAGGAACGCAGGCCCGACAGAGCCAAGGCACTGGACTGGCAACAGCCTGCCGCATGGCCAACGTGCTGCACGAAGCCACCAACCTGACGGAACTCTACTCACGCACGGTCGAGCTGGTCGAGGAAGCCACCGGGGCCGAGCGGGTCCTGATCGCGATCCACGACCCGCAGGGCGGTCGCACGGCGGTGCACTACGCGCACCCACCCCGGCTGGCCGGAGAGCTGCGGCCCTCCTCCACGGTGATCAAGCAGGTGATGCAGCTCCAGCAGGCGCTGGTGATCCCCGACGTGGCGCTACGCCGCGACTTGATGACGGCACCGAGCCTCACCGGCCAAGACATCCGCAGCGTGCTGTGCGTGCCCCTGGTAGGCAAGACAAGAACGCTGGGCGTGCTCTTCGCCACCCACACCACGGAGCGACACTTCGAGCCAGTGGAGCAGCGCTTGATGACCGCCATCGGGCTCGAGGTGGGCCTGGCGATCGAGTACCACGCGCTGGAGCGCCGCCTGGCGGACCAGACGCTGAACACCATGCGTGCCCTGGTGCGAGGCCTCGAGCTCCGGGACTCCTACACCGCGGGGCACTCCCGGCGGGTAGCCGCAATGGTCGAGGTCATCGCGAAGCACATGGGCTTCGAAGAGGCCTTCTGCGTACGCCTCGAGATCGCGGCCGCGCTGCACGATATCGGCAAGCTGGGCATGGACGACAGCATCCTGCGAACACCGCGTCGCCTGACCCACGAGGAGCTGGCGTTGGTGAGGACGCATAGTCAACGCGGCGCCGAGGCGCTGGAGCCTCTGACCGACATGGCATGGGAGCGGGAGATCGTGCTCCACCATCACGAGCGCTGGGATGGGACCGGTTACCCCGCCGGCCTGGCAGGAAATGAGATCCCGCAAGGCTCACGCATCGTCGCGGTGGCGGACACGCTCGATGCCATCGCGAGCGAGCGCCCGTACCGGCCGGCGAAGCCCCTCGAGGATGCCATGGAAATGGCCCGAAAGGTCAGCGGCACCCAGCTCGACCCCGAGGTGGTCGAAGCCGCCGGCCAACAGTTCGACAGGCTGAAGCGCACCGTCACGCCGACCGACTGACGGCCGTCAGCGCCCCGGTTGCGTCTCCTGCGGGATACGCACGAAGGCAGGGTCGCCGTCGACTGTCACGGTGACGGCTTCGCGCTCGGGGTCGAGGGTGGACTCTTCGCCCTCGAGGGTCAGCACGCTGGCCTCGGTCCACGCCGGCAAGGTGACCTCACCGCTGCCCTCGGTGGTCCACAGGATCCAGAGATCCGTCTCCTCGCCGGACAGCAGGTAGGCGTAGGTGGACTCGTCCAACCCGAGGGGCACCGAGCGGTCCTCGATGCTGCCACCCGGGTCCTCCCCCACCGCCCGGGCCAACACCGAAAACGCCTGCGCAGCCTGCTTGGGCGTGCCGTCGTGGTTGTATAGGCCGAAGCGCGCCTCCTGGTCGCTGTCGCTGGTGCCCCCGTCCTGGAAGGTGTACCAGAGGTAGACCGAGCTGCCCGACGCCCAGGAAAGCACCGCGGAGCGCACCAGGAATGCCGCCTGGTCCTCTTCGTTCACGCCCTCGTAGAGGGCATCGGGCGCCGTGTGCCAGCCCAGCTCGGTGATCCACGTGTCCAGGCGCTCCCCGCCGTGAGCGCGGAGTTGCTCCCGCAGAGCGCAGGATTCGTCCAGCAGAGAGTCCTGGAACTCGTTGCGCTCTTCCGGAGCCGAGAAGGGGTAGCGGTAGGGGTGCCAAGCCACGGCGTCCAGCTCGTCCACCAGCTCCGGCTCGGCGCTCAACACGGCGTCGAGGAATTCCGGCCCCGGGGTACCGAAGATCAGGTCGGGCCAAAACAGCCCGCCCAGTGCCACCTCGGCCTGGGCGTCCACCGCGTGGATGGCTCGCACCGCAGCCAGGGTCAGGGCCGCATAGGCTTCGGGGTCTTCTTCGGGCTTCCAGAAGCGCAAGCCCGCGTTGGGCTCGTTCCAGATCTCCCAGCGATCCACCCGGCCTTCGTAGCGCTCCACCAACGCGGCAGCGTAGGCTGCGTAGTCGGCGGGATCGTCTGGAGGGTACTTGCTGTCCTCACAGTCGCTGCAGGCCCAGGTGTTGCCGTAGACCAGGAGCCCCAGCAGCTCCGCTCCCGCTCCCTCCACCGAGTCCAGCAGCAGGTCGGTCCCCTCGAAGTCGAAGCTCCCCCGCTCCGGCTCCACGCTGCTCCAGTACAGGTCTCGCCGAGCCAGCCTCACCCCCAGCCCAGGCCACTCGGCCAGCTCCGCCTCACGCTGGTCGACGGCGTCATCGCTGGTGCCCCAGCCCACATGGGTGGACAGGCCCAGGCCGTCGGCCAGGGGCCGACCGTAGCTCCAGCTGTCGTCGCAACCCTTGGCGACCCCACCGCCGGGGGGCTCCCAGGCTGGAGTGCAGCCGGCGGTCAGCAGCGCAGCGACGAGAACGGAGCGACTCATGGCCCCACCATAGCGCAGGGCCCCAACCTCAGAGCGAGAACAGCAGCACCAACGCCAGCAGGAGGGTGAAGGCCAGCACCATCACGGCGCAACCGCCGCCGGTCAGGCCCCAGCCCACCAGACGCCTGTTCCCCGCCTCGCCCGCGCTCAACCGGACCAGCACCAGGCCCACAACGGACAGCAGCGCCCCGAGCAGGGCCAGCAGCAGCAAGACGACGAACAGCAGGATCATGGTCGGTTCCCCCTCACCGCTTGCGACGCCGGCGACGCTTGCGCTTGCGTCCGTCGTGATCGGCTTCCGGGGTCCGCTCTGGCCCCCCGCTGCCCAGCAGCTCCTCCAGCGGAGACAGCCAGGCCCAGGCACTGGCGCAGGACACCGGGCCGAACTTGATGCGATCGAGGGCCAGCTCGTCGTCGCCCTCGCGACCCCGGAAGGCGATGCCGCTGGGATGTCCACACCACCAGGCGTGACGCAGGCTCCAGCCCCGCGGATCGACAGGAAGCCGCCAGGTGGAGAACCCGAAGCGGCGGCGCACGATCCACCCGCCCTCGGGCCCGATCTCGATCAGCGCACTGCGCCCGAAGCGCCAGGCCACGACCCCCACGGCCAGTACGAGCAGGACGCCCGCGACCCAGCTCCCCAGGGCCAGCCCCAGCCCGCGGGTGACCGCCAGCCCCACCGAGGCCCCGGCACCGACGACCAGCCACAGGGTCGTCTCGCCGGGATTGGCGTCCACACCGTCCAACGGCAGCTCGACGCGCAGGGTGCCCCCATCGCGGACCACGCTGGGACGCAGCATCCCAGTGGCGCTCTGCAGCCAACCCAGCCCTCGAATCAGCCAGGGCCGATTGGCCTCCATGCGCTCGAGCGCCTCGTCGGCATCACCGTAGCGAGAGCGCAGATCGGCACCGAGGACCTCGCAGAGGGGCTCAGCAGCCTCGCGCTCACCGATGAACAGCCCATCGAGCCCGGCTCGCTCGAGGAACAGCTCCACCGCCGCGTTCTTGCCGTCCTTGCCCGCTCCACCGTGGTCCTCGAGCCCCATGACTCGAGCGCGCACGGTGTTGGGCAGCAGCCGACGACGGTAGGGCAGACCCAGCAGGCTGTACGTCAGCGACGGCCCCTGGGTCTCGAGCCGCAGCCGGAACCGCCCGGTGAGCTGGCCCAGGAAGCCCAGCACGATGGCGCCCACCGCGAACCCGCCGGTGATGACAGGCCCGAGGGGATCCAGCGCGAGGAACGCCACCCCACCCCCGAGCAACGCCACGATGAGCCACCACCCCATGGCGGTCAGGTGATCGCGCCCGCTGTAGGTCACGACCCCATCGCGCTCACGACGCCGGAAGCGGGGGCGGCCGGTGGACATGGGGGCTCCTATGGATCCTTGGTGGTCGAACCCTGCTCGTCTTCGCTCCGCTGACGCTCGTAGTGCTCTTGGAGCCGCTGCTCCTCTTCTTGCTGACGACGCTCTTCTTCGGCCTGCTCCTTCAGGAACTCGGCCTGGTAGGCGTTGTAGCGCTCGAGCACCACGTCGCTGCCGGGGAAGCGCTGGTCGGCCGCCTTGAGCACGATCAGGGCACGCACGAACTCGTCGCGCTGGGCGTAGGCTCCGGCGAAGGCCAGGTAGTCGTCGAGGTGGCGCAGGGCCTGCAGGGCGGGCTTGGCTTCGTTGAGCAACACCCGGTAGTTGTGCGAGCTGGTGTCCTCGTACAGGCGGCGGGGTGCGGCGAACTCGATGAGCATGTTGTCATCGGTGTTCAGCGCGGCCCCCATGGTGAACTCCTCGATGGTGTCGCGCTCCATCTGGAAGTAGGTCAGCAGGTCGTAGGCGTCCTCGACCTCGATGAGCTGCAGCTCGGCCGCCACACTGGGCCGGGTGGCGATGACCTGCTCGAGCCCGTCGAGATCCAGCACCAGGGGCTGCTTCGAGCCCAGGATCACCAGATCGGCGTCCTCGATGGTGGCGAACAGCGCCACGTAGGGGAAGACCGCCGAGAAGGTGTGGAGCAGGGCTCGCACCTCCTCGGTGCCCATGCCGTACATCTGCACCCACTGGGACCAGATGCCATCGTCGGTCAGCCGGCTGGCGCCCAGCTCGAAGAACTCCTGGGTGAACAGGTTGGACACACCCGTGAGCCCGGGGTTGGCGGGCTCGCTGACCACCACGTCGTAGCTGCCCGGTGGGGTGAGCATCATGTGGTT
>CAZHIK010000342.1:6323-8796 GCA_964532635.1 uncultured Enterobacterales bacterium | reverse complement strand
GGTGCTGGCCCACACACCCGCGAGGCTGTCTGCCGAGCCCATGGGTGCCCGAGCCGCCTGCGACGACCCTCGAGCCTTCACCGCCGATCCGGAGACCTGCCGGAAGGGCGAGCTCGAGCGGATCGCCTCCTGGCAGGGGCTCCACGACTACGGCGAGCCGCTGTGGTGGCGTATGGGCGACGCGGAGTGGGTGGGCGCCGCGGGCCACTTCCACGTGGTGGGCTTCGACCACGGAGGTCTCGCGGTGCTCGATGGTGAGGAGCCCGCGGTCCCCGTGCTGACCCACATCGAGGCGGCCACGAGGGGGCGCATCACGGCCCTCTCCGCCACCTCGACCCACGTCTTCGTGGGCCGCACCGACAGCGTGCTCGAGGTTCGTCCACTGGAGCAGGACGGCTCCCTGGGCGAGCCGCTGCCCGGCCTGGGCCCGGAGACGGCGGGCGGGCTCAGCTTCTACGGCGCGAGCCTGATCCGCATCGACCACCTGCACGCCGACGGCCCCTGGCTGTTCATGGCCGCCAGGATGAGGAAGTCGGGCGAGCACGGCAAGACACACCACCTGATCGCCTTCTCCATCACGGAGGACGCCCCCCCACGCGCCGTGGCCGAGCTGGAGCTGCCGGATGCCGTGGAGCGACTCCGGGCTCACGGCGATCGGCTGCTGCTGGCGCTGGGACGCAGTGGAGTGGCCGTCGTCGATGTGGCGGTACCCCAAAAGCCCCGCCTGCTACTGCACCACGCCGAGCCCGAGGAAGCCCACGAGGCCTTCAACGTCGAGGACATCGTACAGCTCGACGACCGGATCTACGCGACGAGCAACGGCTACGGCCCGCGCCTGCACGTGCTCCAGCTCAACGAATCGGGCGACGGGCTGCTATCCGACCTGGCCTACCACGACCCTGCCATCTCCGGCTCAGGCCCGCTCCTCGCCGTGGGAGACCGGCTGCTGGTGGGCCAAGGCCACGACGGACTGGCCGAGCTCGTCCACAACCGGGCCGGCTCCCTCGGCCTCCACCCCATGGGCACGGCTCCTGGCCTGGCCGCGCTCGCGCCGGGCTCCGGCCGGGGCGACCACGTGGTGGCAGCCCTCGGTGACGAGGGCACGGCCTGGATTCACCTGCCGAGAGCCCAATCGGGTGCAGGCATCACCCTGGAACCCTGGGAGCTGCCCACCATCCACCCGAAGCCGCTGCAGCCCGACGAGGCCGAGACCTCCGGCCTGGCCCCTCTGCCCGGGTGCGACCCGCTCGCAGAGAGCTGTGAGTCCATCGGACCCGTACGGCTCGAGATGCCCAAGACCTGGGGCGCGAGCCAGCGCCTCACCGAGGACTGCCTCGCCGGCATCGGCTTGGCCTGCGCATTGCTGGCAGAGGATCGACGGAGCGACCTGCGCATGGACGCCCACAACGGCGAGCTGCGCAGACGGCGGGGTGAGCCCAGTGCGGAGGACATTGCAGGCCGCCAGCTGGTCCTGGCCTTGACGGCGCGAGCGTGCGAGCTGGGGTACTGGTGGGCCTGCGATCGGCTCTCGGGTTGGCAGGGAGAGCACGCAGACTGCGCCCAGGCTCTGCGGCGCCGTTCGTGCCAGCTCGGCAGCGCGAACGCCTGCACATACGTCCTCCACCCGAACGCACGGGAGCTCTACACCGACCCGGCTACGGCGCCCCGTCCCCGCAGCCGGGACCTCCTGACCTGGGACCGACTGGGCTTCATGGACAGCTGCCGCGTCGCCGGCATGGAGCGCGCCTGCCACCTGGGGGATCGCGCTTCCTGCAAGCTCAGCGCCAACATCCAGCTCACCGACCCCGACGATCGGGCTCAGGCGGCCAAGAGGGTGGCGATCCTGCATGGGGAGTGCGCCGATGGCGACGCCCAGGACTGCTGGATCCTCGGCCTGGAGGCCGAGCGAGCCGGGGACCACACGCTGGCCCTCGAGGGCTATCGAGCCGCATGCGACCAGGGCGCGACCACAGCGTGCGCGGCCGCTGCGCTGATGGGCGAGCCCGACCTCGACGCGCTGGTGGACGCCTGCGCCGAGGCGCCTCAGGGCGAGATCCGGTTCCGAACCAGCGAGAGCCCGTCGAGGCCCCCCGCTGTGAGCCGCAGCGGCTGCGCGGCCCTGGCCATGATCTACGCGCTGGGCGATCTCACAACCTCATCGCCCTCCAAGGCAGCACAGCTGGAAGCGGTCCTGGAGGGCTCCTGTCGGCAGCCCGAAGACACGAACGTCGTCCCCTGCCTCCTCGCCGGCACCCTCGCGCTCGAGGGGGTGGGGGGAGTCGCGGATCAAGCCCGGGCCACCGAGCTGCTGGAGCTGGGAGGCCTGACGCTCGGCGGTGATCCCTACATGGCGATGTGGAAGAAGAACCGTTTCTTCATGAACGTCGCCGAGGACGTCTACCCCCAGGATCGCATCGAGCACCTCGAGCGGTGCTGCGTGGAGGAGGCCAACTGCCGCTGCTGCGAGGAGCTG
>CAZHIK010000342.1:0-6313 GCA_964532635.1 uncultured Enterobacterales bacterium | reverse complement strand
TATGCTGGCAAGCCCGATCCCGAAGGGGCGCTGCAGATCCACCGCACGGTGCTCGAGCTGGCTGCTCAGCCCGTTCCAGAGGCCGAGAGCGGACACGCCGCGAGCGCCGGCTGCCAGGCTCAGGTGAAGCGAGCGCAGCTCGCGGTGGGGAGGGCCCTGGCGCGCGGTCGGGGAGAAGAGCGGGATGCCGACCGCGCACAGACGCTGCTCGAACCCCTCTGCGAGGCCTCCGCCAGCAGCGAGGCCTGCTACTGGATCGCCGTGCTGGACCTCCCCAGCGGTGACGAACCGGGAGAGACCCAGCGGGCCGCCGAAGGCTTCGCCGCCCTGTGCGGAACGCGAGGGGAGCTGGCCCGAGCCGCCTGCGCACAGCTGGCGCGGATGAAGCGCACCGAACAGCTGCAGGAGCCCATGGACGAGGCGACGCTGCGCACCCTGGTCGACGCCTGCAGCGCGGGCGGCATGCCCGCCTGCCTCGAGCTGTCCCACCAGTACGAGGAAGGCGGACTCCTACCCCCTGATCCCGAGCTTGCGGCGCAGCTGAGTGAGTTCGCGAAGCGAGACCCGGAGAAGCTGGACCGCTACCAACCCTGATCAGGCAGCCCCTCCCCCAACAGCCCCACTCGCACAGCGGGTCCTCGGTCTGCAGGCCGCCGAGCATGCCGACCCGAGGCCGCGCACGAACACCCCCGATTCCGCCGCCGCACACAGGTCCCCTGCCGCCCTCCGTGCGGCGGTCGTCGTGGGGGACACACTCCGGAGCGACGCGGACATTTCACCGGCGAAAGGGTGGTATCATCGACTGCAAACCCCGCCCCGCCGTTCCTCGACATCACCGCCAGGCCGAGCCCCAGGAGTGCCCCATGCCCGTCGCCCGCCTCCTCCCCCTCCTCCTGCTGTCAGCCTGTTCGGATCAGGCGATCACCGTCATCAACGCCAACCCGGAGGCCACCATCACCTCCCACCGCGACGGGGACGTGGTGAGCGAGGGTGTGCTCTTCGCCATCCGGGGCACGGTGAGCGATCCGGATCACCTCGCCGAGGACCTGGTGGCCACTTGGTTCCTCGACGCCCAGGAGGTCTGTCCGAGCGCCGCTCCCGACGCCTGGGGACAGACCACCTGCGAGCTGACCCTCACCGACGACTACCAGGTGGTGGTCCTCGAGGTCTTCGATCCGGAAGGAGCCGCCGGCAGTGACCAGGTCTCCCTGGTTCGGACCCGCAGCACCGCTCCGTCCGTGGAGATCCTCGAGCCCGTGGCGGAGGGCGTGTACTACGACGACCAGCTGATCACCTTCCAGGGCCAGGTCTCGGACGTCGAGGACGACCCTGACCAGCTGACGGCATGGTGGGAGAGTAGCCTCCAGGGGACGCTGGACCTGGACATCACGCCGGACTCCCAGGGGGAGGTCCTGGGCTTTGGCTACCTGGAACAGGGCGAGCACGCCTTGGTGCTCACTGCACAGGACAGCAGCGACAAGACCGGCAGCGACAGCGTGATCATCCAGGTGGGCCCCCCCAACAGCTCACCCGACTGTGGCATCACCGCTCCCACGACGGGCAGCATGGGGCAGCAGGGCGAGGCGGTCACCTTCGAGGGCTGGGTGGAGGACATCGACGTCTCCGCCGACTGGCTCTCGGTCACCTGGAGCAGCGACAAGGACGGCGACTTCGGCACCTCCACCCCCGCCTCCAGCGGCGACGTCGTCTACACCTACAGCGACCTGACCCTTGACACACACACCATCACCATGACCGCCGAGGACGAGGTGGGTGCCACCTGTACCGACTACATCGTCTACACGGTCGGAGCGCCGCCCTCTGTGACCATCTCCTCACCCACCAGCGGCGACATCTTCGAGGAGGGCGAGCACGCCACCTTCCTGGCCCAGGTCAGCGACACCGAGGACGCCGCCATCGACCTGAGCATCGAGTGGTCCTCGAGCCTCGACGGCGTGTTCGACACCAGCGCCGCGGACTCCTCGGGGCAGACCCTGTTCACCTACGACGGGCTGCAGGCCGGCAACCACTCCATCACCGTCACAGTCACCGACAGCGACGGCCTGTACAGCACCGACGTGGTCAGCATCACCGTCGAGGCGTGCACCGACCTGTGGTACGCCGACGCCGACGGTGACGGCTACGGCGACGCATCGTCGGTCACCACCGGCTGCTCCCAGCCCACCGGCTACGTTGCAGACAGCACCGACTGCGACGACAGCGACGCTTCGGTCCACCCGGGCGCCACCGAGGTCTGCGACGGTGTGGACAACGACTGTGACGGAGCCGTGGACGAGAGCGGCTCCTCGGGAGCGAGCACCTGGTACCTGGACGCCGACGGTGACGGCTACGGTGACGCCAGCAGCAGCACCACTGCCTGCTCCCAGCCCACCGGCTACGTCGCCGACGGCACCGACTGTGACGACACCGACAGCACGGTCTACCCCGGCGCCACCGAGCTCTGTGACGGCCTGGACAACGACTGCGACGGCACCGTGGACGAGGCGGCCGGCAGCACCTGGTACCTGGACGCCGACGGCGATGGCTACGGCGACGCCAGCAGCAGCACCACTGCCTGCAGCGCGCCCACCGGCTACGTCGCCGACGACACCGACTGCGACGACACCGACGCCGCCGTGTACCCGGGCGCGGCCGAGTACTGCAACGGCTACGACGACGACTGTGACGGTGCTGTGGACGAGAGCAGCGCCGTGGATGCCACCGAGTGGTTCGCCGATGCAGACGGTGACGGCTACGGCGACGCCACCTCATCCACCTGGGCCTGCAGCGCGCCCACCGGCTACGTCGCCGACGACACCGACTGCGACGATGGCGACGCCAACACCTACCCGGGCGCCACCGAGATCTGCGACGGCTACGACAACGACTGTGACGGGATCCTCCCGGCCGACGAGTACGACACCGACGGCGACGGGACCATCGACTGCCTGGGCACCACCTGCACCACCACGGGAATGGCCTGGGAGGTAATGGACAGCGACAGCTCCCTCTCCGCGGTTCGGGTGGGCTGCCTGAGCTGCGATCCCTACTACGGCGAGACCGACTGCAACGAGTTCCACCCCATCCTCTGCCTCTACGACGCAGGCCTCGCGGACCCCGGCCTCTACGTGGACTACTACGAGGGCTGGTCCGGTGGGTACGTGGAGATCACCAGCAGCATCCAGGGCTGCGCCCTCACGTCGCTGGCCGTGGCCGACGCCTACTGCGCCAGCGAGCTGGGCACCGGCTACGTCATGGCCGAGTTCCACGACGGCGGCGGCGGCTGGTCCTGGTGGGGCTACAGCAGCATCACCAGCACCGACCGATTCTGGACCTACATCGACGACCAGCCCGCCAACTGCTGGGACTAGCCCCCGGTCGCGGGGAGCCCCCCGTGCCGGAGGCACGATACTACGCGTGTGCAGCCGACGCACTTCACGGAGCGGCATGGACCCACGCTGGCCCCAGATCGAGACCATCCGACGCCTGCGCCAGCGCGAGCACGGGCGACCACTGCCCGTGGGGCACCAGCCCATCGCCCTGATCTACCCGGCCACCTATCGGGTGGGCATGGCGTCGCTGGGCTTCCAGTGGGTGGCCCACCAGGCGGCCGAGGCGGGGCTGGGGGTGGAGCGGGCCTTCCTGCCCAGTGATCGCTGGGGACCCGGCGAGGGCTCCGTGCGCAGCATGGAGAGCGAGATGCCCATCGGGGACTTCCCGGTGCTGGCCGCGACCATGGCCTGGGAGCTGGAGCTCGACGGACTGGTGCGCCTGCTGGAGTCTTCGGGCATCCCGGCCCTACGCTCCGAGCGTGGCCCCGAGCATCCCCTGCTCCTGCTCGGTGGTCCCCTCACCTTCTCGAACCCCGCTCCCCTGGGCGCCGTCGCCGATGCCGTGCTGGTAGGCGAGGCCGACGCCACCGCCGCTCCAGCCCTGAAGGCCGCCTTCGAGGGCGACCGCGGAGCCTGGCTGGATGCCGTCGAAGCCCTGCCCGGCGGCTGGGTGCCCGAGCGGAACAGCTCGCCCCCCGAACCCGCCCGGGCCGACCCCGCAGCGCTACCGGCCCACGCCCGCTTCTGGTCCCCCGACGCAGACTTCGCCGACATGTTCCTGGTGGAAGCCGAGCGAGGCTGCTCGCGGCGCTGTGCCTTCTGCGTGATGCGCAGGAGCGAAGGCGGTGGCATGCGCCTGGTGGAGCCCGAGCGCATCCTGGCGCTCATCCCGGAAGAAGCACCGCGTGTGGGCCTGGTAGGAGCCGCCGTGAGCGACCATCCCGGCTTGCCCCGGCTGCTGGAGGCCCTCATCGCCCGGGGCAAGGGCGTGGGGGTCAGCTCCCTGCGGGCCGATCGCATCGCCCGAGAGCCTCGCCTCCCCACGCTGCTGAAGCAGGCTGGCTACCGAACCCTGACGGTGGCGGCCGACGCCCCCAGCGAGGCCCTGCGGGACTCCATCCGGAAGGACATCCGCGCCGAGAGCCTGCTGGCATGCGCCGAAGCGGCCCGGGAGCACGGCTTCGAGCGAGTCAAGCTCTACGCCATGATCGGCCTGCCCGGCGAAGAAGAAGCCGACATCCAGGAGCTGATCGAGCTGACCCGGTCCATGGCCGCCATCCACCCCCTGGACCTGGCGGTCTCGCCCTTCGTGCCAAAGCTGCGAACCCCCCTGGCCGGCGCGGACTTCGCAGGCATCAAGCCCGCGGAGCGCCGCCTGGCGGCCCTGAAGAAGGGCCTAAGGGGCGTAGCGGGCTTCCGCCCCACCTCGGCCCGCTGGGCCTGGGCGGAGGCGCAGCTGGCACAGGGTGACATCGCCACGGGGGAAGCCGCGGTGAATGCCGTGCGGGCAGGGGGGAAGTTTTCCGCCTGGAAGCGGGCGCTTCGTCGATAGCTAGTAGCGCATCGCCAAGCCCCAGAACCCGCGATTGGGGACCGTGCCGTCGGTCATGTACAGGTCGGTGGCGTAGCCGTCGTCGGCGCCAATGAGCCACACGGCGTAGTACCAGCCACCGTTGGCGGTGACGTAGAAGTCTCCGCTGTCGCCGTCGATGCCCAGCACATTCGGCGACCACTGCTCGTCCCAGGTGACCCGATCCGCCCACTCGTTGGTCTCCAGATCGAAGCGGCTGACGGTGACCGTGCCCTCGTAGGCGTCCATCTTGATGCTGTACCAGGCGCCCATGTCCTTGTGGGCGCCGCTGTAGGTCACCACGCCGTCCCACTCCTCGATGTCCGGACGACGGCGGATGTCCAGCCCGGCTTCTTCGGACCACAGGGCGAAGCCGCCGTAGTAGCCCACCAGGCCCACCTCTCCGGTGGTCCAGTCCACGGTGACGGTGTAGGGCAGCAGGTCGAAGGTGGAGGGATCCGACATGTCGGTCACCCAGGTGGCCAGCTGGGTGAGGGTGCCGTCCGTGTCGATGCGCCACAGTGCGTCGATGGTGCTGGCCAGGTAGTAGCCGTCGGGGTGGGTGCAGATGCCGTACAGGGCCCACTCGGTGTCCTTCTTGGTGAACTCGTACAGCACGCTGGCGTAGCCATCGCTGTCCACCAGTTCGACGGTGGTGTAGCTGTTGTTGATCACCCAGCCGTCGTCCACGCCCAGGTCGAGCCACAGAGGAAACACCTCGGCGTCCACCAAGTCCACTTCGGCTTCGACCCGCCCCAGGTGGTCGACCTCGAGCACGCTCGAGGCCCCGTCACTGTTGTAGTAGCCCACGGTGACACCGGACCATTCCTCGTCTACGCGGCCGTCGCAGTCGTTGTCCTTGCCATCATCCGGGTCCTCTTCCCAGCCCGGGTGGACGTATGGGTCCTCGTCGTCGCAGTCCCCTTCCTCGACGGTCCAGCCGTCGTGATCGAGATCCTCGAGATCCGTGTCGGTGTCCGTGTCGGTGTCCGCGTCGGTGTCGGTGTCACCCTCGCTGTCCGTGTCGTCCTTGTCGGACGGCGGCTGATAGTCCACGGGACAGGCCAGCAGAGGGAGCAGAGCGAGGACAACGGGGAGCTTGCGCATGGGGTTCCTCCGCCCCGGATGGTAGCCCGTACCGCCGGCCGCCGTCGACATGGACGATCGGCGGCTACGCCGCCGGGCTACGGGCTACGGGCTACGGGCTACGGGCCAGGGGTTCGAGGTTCGAGCGACGTGGACGATGCCTCTCGGTGGGGCTACTCCAGGGCCCCAACCCGACCTCGGAGGGTCCCATGGGCGAGAAGGTGTTCGTCACGGGCGCCAACGGACAGCTCGGCATCCCCTTGATCAAGAGCCTGGTGGCAGACGGCTACGAGGTCGTGGGCCTCGCTCGCACGCCGCGACGCGC
>CAZHIK010000341.1:0-8816 GCA_964532635.1 uncultured Enterobacterales bacterium | reverse complement strand
AGGCCGGTTCTCCGCCCTCATGCTACCTTCTGGCGTTCCGTCGCCTGCTCTCAGGAAGGGCTGCTCTGCACCGATGTCACGACCTTGCTCGAGGACATGGACGGCAACCTCTGGATCGGCACGCGTCGCAGCGGCCTCAACCGCATCGGCCCGGGGGGCCCCGAGGTCTATGGGGAGGAGCAGGGCCTGAGCTTCTCCCACATCACCTCGCTCCTCGAGGATCGGGAGGGGAGCCTGTGGGTGGGCACCTACGCCGGAGGCGTGAACCGCTTCCGTGAAGCCAGCTTCATCACCTACGGCGTACGAGATGGGATCGCCACGGAGGTGGTGCTCGGTGTGCTCGAGGATCGGCTGGGCTACGTCTGGCTGGGCACCATGGAGGGCCTGTACCGCATGCATGGCGAAGAGGTGGTGCCCTTCCCCGGCATGGAGTTCGTGGACCGCATCGCGGTGCTGGCGATGTACCAGGACGACTCGGGCGCGCTGTGGGTGGGCACCTTCGGCCAGGGGTTGTTCCGGTACGTCGACGGTGAGTGGACCCGCTGGACCATCGATGAGGGCCTGCCCGCCAACTATGTCTTTGCCTTGGCCCAGGACGTCGAGGGCGTGCTGTGGGTGGGTACCCAGAGCGGCCTCATGCAGTTCGTGGATGGCGCCCCGGCAGATGTGGACATGGACGAGGAGTTCGCCCACCAGACGGTGCGGATGCTCCACCTGGACGGTCAGGGTCGGCTCTGGGTGGGCTTCGACGGACAAGGCCTCTGTCTGGTGGTGGACGGAGAGCTGGTCCCCCAAGTGCTGCCCGAGGATTCCCACCCCAGCTTGAGGAAGGTGGTCACCGCCACCGAGAGCGCCGACGGCACCCTGTGGTTCGGCACCGAGGGGGGATTGCTGCGGCTGAGGGAAGGGGTGCTCGGGGTGCTGACCTCCGAGCACGGGCTGTGGGACGATCGGATCTGGCGGGTGCTCGAAGACGACGCTGGCAACCTGTGGTGCGCCAGCAACCGCGGCGTGTTCCGCATGGAGAAGCGTGAGATCGATGCCTTCTTCATGGGGCAGCTCGAGAAGGTCGGGAGTCAGGTCTTCGGCACCGCCGACGGCATGGCCAGCGCAGAGTGCAACGGCGGCTACACCAGCGCTGGTACTCGCAGCGAGGACGGTCGCCTGTGGTTCCCCACCACCCGCGGTGTCTCGGCGGTGGACCCGGCAGAGGCCCTGCGACCCAAGCCCATCCCCCCGATGGTCATCCGCTCCGTGGTGGTGGACAACCAGAGGGTGGACCACCGTCAGCCCATCGTGCTCGAGGCCGGGGTCTTCCGGGTGGACTTCGAGTACACCGCGCCCTCGTTCATCGCGCCGGACAAGGTGCAGTACCGCCACCGTCTGGATCACGGCCCCTGGAGCCCCACCAGCGATGATCGTCGCACCACCTTCACCAACCTGCCCCACGGCGAGCACAGCTTCCAGGTCATCGCCTCCAACGGCTACGGCGCCTGGAACGAGCGGGGTGTCACCGTCTCGTTCACGGTGGAGCCCCACTACTACGAGACCACCTGGTTCTACCTGCTGGTGGGCCTGGGCCTCCTGCTGCTGGTGATCGGCGGCTACTGGGCCCGCGAGCAGCAGCACCTGGCTCGCGAGCGGGTCCTCGAGGACAAGGTGGCCGCCCGCACCAAGGAGCTCGAGGAGCTGGCCCTGCGGGATGCGCTGACCCACCTGCGCAACCGCCGCTTCCTGTACGAGACCGTCCGTCCGCTGGTGGCCGCCATCTCTCGCCAGTACTCAAACCCGCATGCTGCCGACCGGGCCGAGCGCAAGACCACCATCGCCAACCACATCTCGCTGGCCATCATCGACATCGACCACTTCAAGTCCATCAACGACACCCACGGCCATGACGCCGGCGACGTGGTGCTGCAGCAGTTCAGTCGGCTGCTCGAGGACACGGCGCGTGGCCAGGACTTCGTGGCGCGCTGGGGCGGCGAGGAGTTCCTGGCGGTGCTGCTGGGTGCCGATCGGGAGGGCCTCGAGGCCTTCGGCGAGCGCTTCCGTCGTCGGGTGGCCGCGCGGGAGTTCTCGCTACCGGCGGGAGGCAGCACCCGCATCACCTGCTCCGCGGGCCTGGTGTGTTGCCCGTTCTACCCCGCGGGGGAGCTGGGGCTCGATCTCGAGCAGATGATCACGGTGGCCGATCTGGGGCTGTACCACGCCAAGCGCAGCGGCCGTGACCGCTGCATGCTGGTCAAGCCGGGCATCCGTCCTCCCACCAGCCGCGACGAGGCCATCCGGGCCTTCGCGAGCTTCGAGGAAGCCACCGAAGGCGGCTACCTCGAGGTCGAGCAGATCACCCTGGAGTAGGCGCCCAGGCCCTCAGGTCCGCTCCACCTCGAACCAGATCAGGTCCGCCCAGGCGGCTCGGCGGGCCTTGAGCACCCTCAGGGGACCCCCGGTGGCGATGGGGCGCAGCTCGGCTTGCGCGCAGAAGCCTGCCTCCACCAGCATCGCTCGGAGGCGTCGCGCGGTGAACGCGCGGATGTGGTCTCCTGCCGGCGCGTCGGGGTGGGGGCCCAGGACCGCCGGGGCCCGACCGACGAGGACCCTCAGCCTGTCGCCCAGGTTGGCCACGTTGGGCACCGTGCCGATCAGCCGTCCCCCGAGGTGGGTGACGCGGTGCAGCTCCCGCAGCAGCGCGAGGGGATCGAAGACGTGCTCGAGCACCTCACCGGCGTGGACCAGATCGAAGGCCTGAGCCCGAAAGGGGAGGCCTGTCGAGGCGTCGGCCAGCACCGGGTGGAGGCCACGCTCCCGGGCCTGGCGCAGAGCCTGGGGAATGACATCGAGGCCCACCACCGTGCAGCGCCTGGCCGCGGGTTCGAGCAGCGCGCCCCCGAGGCAGCCCACGTCCAGCACCCGCTCCCCGCTCCGTACGGCCTGCCGAAGCAGCTCGGGCCTGGCGGGTAGGCCGGCCAGGAGCGGCTCGTGGCGCAGGTAGTCGGCGCTGCGGTACCAGTCGCGGATGGGCATGGCGTCGGCGCTCGGGTGTTGGGTCGGGCAGGGTGAGCCTGTAGCATGATTCCATGATCCTGTTCGTCTACATCGCCGTCGCCGTGTCTCTGGCCAGCGCCGACCACTGGGAGCCGGCCGCGGGGGCCGTGAGGGCCTACAACCAGGGGGTGGAGGCCCTCGAGCGGGACGATCCGGTCGAGGCGGAGCAGAAGCTGCGCAAGGCCCTGCGCCGGGATCCCGAGTGCGGCATGTGCGGCTACGCCCTGGCCTCCGCCCTGCTGCGCCAGGATCGGGCCTTGGAGGCGCTGGAGCTGGCCGCCGAGGTCAGCGGTCGCTTCCCCTCCGCTGTCGATCCCGCGGTGACCCACGCCGACGCGGCCTTCGCGGCCGAGCGCTTCGACGAGTCCATCGCGGTGGCCGAGGGGCTGCTGTTGCGGCACCCCGAGAGCTGGGAGAGCCTGCGCATCCTGGTGCGCGGCCTGCTCCGCACCGGAGACACCGCCCGCGCCCGGGCTGCGCTGCAGCAGGGGGCCGAGCACCACTCGGCCGAGTGCATCGCCTGCGAGCTTGGCAAGGTGGCTCTCGAGGAGGGGGCCACCGAGGAGGCCAGAGCCCACCTGGACGACTGCCGGCGCTCGGAGAATCCCGAGGCCGCGGCCTCCCTCGAGGCTCGCGTGCTCGCTGCCGAGGGCCGCTACCAGGAGGCTGGAGCAGCCCTGTCGGACGACGCCGATCCCCGGCTGTCGTCCTTGCTCCGGGCCCACGAGCTGATGGAGGCCGGGTCCCATGACGAGGCGGCGGAGCTGCTGCGCGAGTCCCTCGAGCATGGGGGAGATGACGCGGAGACCGCGGTGTTGCTGGGGCTCTGCGAGCTTCAGCTGGGTCGCACGGACCAGGCCATCGTGGCCCTGGAGCAGGCCTTCGAGGGAGAGACCTGGATCACCGTGGGCCGCAGCGGGGAGCTGTGGGGAGTCCTCACCGCCTCGGGCGAGCGGATCTTCCACATGCGGATGCACGAAGGCGCGGCCCGGCTGGTGATGCTGCTTGTGGCTGCGGGGAGGGAAGACGACGCCAGGAGCACCCTGGCGCGCGCCCAGCAGGAGCTTGGCGCCTCGGGTGAGCTGGCAGCTGCCGAGCTGTCCCTGCTGGTGGCGGCGGGACGCTACGCGGACGGGGCTGCCGAGGCTGTGCGCTCCCTCGAGCGCTGGCCCGAGAGCGCCCTGCTGCTGCACACCGCCAGCGTCTTGGGCACCGAGCATGCCGAGGCCCGCAGCCCGGAGCTGGATCAGGCCCTGGCGCGGGTCGGGGAGTGGCGCTCCATCCACAACGGGGCAGCCCAGCTCGCCCGCGACGGTGCGTTCCAGGAATGCCTGGACAAGCTCCAGCAGGCCCCGGTCTTCGACGATCCCCAGGCCCAGGCCCGCCTGGCTCAGCTGGCCCACTCATGCGCCTCGGGGATGGGCGATCTGGAGGCAGCGGATCGAGCGCTCGAGACCCTCGGGGGCCTCCAGTACGCCGAGCCCTGGGTGCTGGTCAACCACGCAGGGTTGCTCCACCGGGATGCTCGAGACGACGAGGCCCTGGCCATGCTTCGCGCCGCGGGGGAGGTCGGCGAGCAGGGAGACCTGGGCTTGGTTCGTCGCTCGCTGCTGGTGGCCATCCACTCGAGGCAACAGGACGTGGACGCCGCTCTGGCGGTGCTCGAAGGGGGCGCGGTCTACCCCGTCGAGCAGCTCAACCTGGGCCTGGCCCTGGCCAACCAGCAGCGCTGGGCCGAGGCCGCGGAGCTACTGCGCGAGGCCTGCCCCCAGCTCGATGAGGGGCCGCGGCGGCACTGCGAGCACATGCTGGGGACCGTGGAGGAGCAGCTCTAGATTCGGGGCGGCGGTGCGAGACCCGCTTCCGGGTCCTGGATGATGATCCCGAACGAGAAAGGCTGGAAGCAGGTGGGCTTGTCGTAGACGGGGCAGATGTCTTGGTCGTCGGCCTCGGCCCAGTCGGCCTGGGGCTCGGCACAGGACGGTCCCTGAGCCAGCAGGTCGGGGGCGTTTTCCGACCAGGCGTTGCCGTCCAGGGTGGCGTAGGCGTCGTCCAGGAACAGGCCGGCTCCCGCGTTGCCGGAGATGGTATTGCCTCCCATCCACACCCCCTGCCCGGCGTCCCAGGCCTGGGTCTCGAGGGCGTAGACCCCATCGCCGCAGCGGGTGGTCGCGCCGTGGTCCTGGCCCAGGCTGCCGGAGATGGTGTTGTCCTGGAGCCAGGCCGACAGGTCGCGCGATAGCTGGAGGCCCGCGACCTCGTTGCCGGTGATGATGGAGCCGGTGACGGTCAGAGTAGGGGCCAGGCCGCCCAGCTCTGCGGCGTAGACGCCGGTGCCGCCGCCGAGGTTGGCGCTGGCGAGGGTGTCGGAGATGGTCGAACCCTCGAGGTCCAAGGTGCCGCCCGCGACGGATACCGCCCCTCCGAACCGATTGTGGGTGATGGTGCAGTCGGTGCAGGACAGGTGGCTGCCCTCGGAGACTACGTACAGGCCTGGGCCCTCGTTGGCTTCGATCTCGAGGGCCCTCGCGGTGATGCTGCCTCCCTGCTGGGCCATGAGCCCCGTGCCCACCGATCCGACCTCTTCGGCGCCGAGTAGCGTTCCCGATACGCGGCCTCCTTCGAGGCTCACCGTGCTGCCCTCGCCGTCAGCGACGACTCCGAAGGCGGTGCTGCCTTCGAAGATTCCCCCATTCACGGTCACCTCAGCACCATCCATGGCTTGGAGACCGAAGCCGTAGCCGTGCTCGGCCGCTTGTGTGTTCTCGACCCTGGCGGTTCGGATGTGGGCGGTGGTGCCGGCCCCGCTCGCGATGATCCCTGCGCCCCAGAGGTCTTGCGCCAAGAGGTCGTCGGCTTGCAGGACGGCTCCGTCGTAGACTTGAATGCCGTAGCCTGCACGACCATCGGCCCCGGGTGTCGTTCGGCGGATGGTGACGTCGGCCAGGATCGCCTGTGAGCAGCTTTGGGGGTCCTGCTCGGTGCAGCCGAACAGCGACAGCCCGATGTCGGCATTCCGGTCCAGCAGCATGTCCCGCGCGACCAGAGTGCCGCCGTCGGAGAGCATGATGCCGGCACCGGTCCCGGCCTGGTCGGCTGGGTAGGGACGTGTGTCTGTCACCTCGACATCTCGCACTGCAATGCTGGCAGCGACGATGGAAATCCCGGTCGTGGTGTTGTTGTGCACCCGGCAGTCGGTGGCTTGGACGTGGGCCTGATCCGACACGATGAGGCCGTGTCCGAGTTGCACGTTCGAGTAGTAGATGGTGTCCCGCAGCGTGCAGCCACGCATCCGTACCTGGGTCCCTGGCTCGCTCACCCACACACCAGCCCCTGTGTTCCTCGCGACATCGCAGTCTTCGAGACTCACCACGGCGCCCCCCGAGATCTCCACCCCGTGTCCGTGGCTCTGGAACAGGTCGGGCACTGTGTCGGTGATAGAGACTCCGGCCACGGTGGCGGTGGCGCCGCTCACGACGAGTCCGGCGGCGGTGTGATCTCGGAGCACACAGCCCTCCATCGAGACGTTCGATCCCCCATAGGCACTGACCCCAGCGCTCGCGCAACCCTCGGCTCCATGGAGCGTCTCGCTGACCTCCGTGTCGACCAATGCGATGTTGGCCCCTGACTGGGCCTGGACTCCCGCACCTGCGCATCCGGTCACGCGGCAGTCGGCGGCTGTTCCCGACGCATCCTCTTCGATGAAGATGCCGTAGCCGAGCGGGTTTTCTCCGTTGTGGATGTCGCGAATATCGGTGCTTTCGAGAACGACGACCGTGTTTGTGTCGGCGGCGTAGACCCCGGCGAGGACGTTGTTCGAGAGGGTGCACCCGAAGGCCTCGAGACGGGCGCCATCGTAGAGTTGGATCCCCACGCCTCCAGCGCCCCCAGCACCAGGGACGGTGTCCCGCACGATGGTGTCTTCCATCGTCACCGAAGTGCCGGACCAGATCGCGTACACACCCGCGCCAGCGTTGTCTTCGAGCGCGCAGTCCACCAGCTCCACTGCCGAGGAGTGCTGGGCCCAGATTCCTGCACTTTCGGACGTTGGGAAGTCGTGACCGTTTTCGGAGATGGTCGAGCGCTCCAGCCTGACGAGTGTGCCCGAGTTGCTGGTGATCACGGCGGCTGCATCGTTGTCGGACAGCACGCAGTCCGTCGCCGTGATCGTCGCTCCGCCGTAGGCGTTCAGCCCGTAGCCCATTGGGTTGCCGCCACTAAGGCGGGTCCTAACGATGGTGCTCGAGTCCAGTTCGACGACTACGCCCTCGCCTTCGGCCGTGATGCCGCTCCCGGTGTTGTCCGAGAACAGGCAGTCTTGGAGGACGATGGTGGTCGGGGTGAGCTGGTAGCGGAAGGCCCAAAGGCCGGATTGCTCGAACCCGCTTAGCTCCACGTCGTGGAGAGAGAGTCGACCGCTGCCGACGACCAGCCCCGTGCCCGTCCCTCCCTCGAGTCGTACGCCGGACAGTCGTGCCTCTCCAGCTCCCAGCAGGCCTTCGAGCCCGTTTCCGCCGGACTCTGCCTCTCCGGTGTCCACGACGACCAAATCCCGGCATCGCCCCGCCAGGTGGACTCCGTCGTGCTCGGAGCTCAGCCATAGCGTCTCTCCGTAGGTGCCCCCCGCCACCGCAACCAGCCCGCCGCCGCGGCTGCCCGCAAGATCCAGCCCGGCCTGGATGGAGCGCATTGGCGCCTCGGCGCTGCCGTCGCCACCATCCGCCGCAGCCGCGTCCACATAGACCGTGCTGTCATCCACCGGCAGATCCCCCCAGGTCCCCACACCGCAGGCCTCGGGCACGCAGGTGCCGTCGTCGTAGAGCCAGCCGGGCTCGCAGGATCGGGGCTCCGGGGCAGCCGAGTCCGTTTGTGCCTCACCACAGGCGAGGGTGAAGAGCGAAACAAGAACAGAAGTTCGGGCGATGTCTGGCACTACAACCCTCCCCCCAGCACCAGGTACGCAGCCCCAGCACTGCTCCCACCCCAGTCGGCGCCGTAGGCGCCGATCAGCAGATCGTCCGAGCCGTCGGCGTCCACGTCGCCAGCGATAGCAACGTCGTAGCCCGCGTTGTCGCCCGAGCTGGTACCGTACAGCCGCGCGTCGGCGTCCGTCAGGGACCAGGTGCCCGTGACCGGGCCGAGCCACAGGTAGCTCACGCCCACCCGGGTGCCGTCGTACTCGGCGTAGTAGGCGCCGATCAGCATGTCGGGCTGCCCGTCGGCGTCGATGTCGCCGCCGCCGTCCAGGGCGTAGCCGGCGTAGTCGCTGCTGTCTTCGCCCTGCAGGATGGCGTCGGCGTCCGCCAGGCTGGAGGTGCCGGAGATGGGGCCGAGGACCAGGTAGGCCGCGCCGGCGCCGGCGTCGCCGCCGTCGTTGTGGGGGGCGCCGATCAGGGCGTCCATGTAGCCGTCACCGTTGACGTCCCCGGGGGGTGCGACCGCCGTGCCTGCGTTGTCCGACTCGGCCTCGCCCAGGAGCTTGGCGTCCGCTACGGACAGGGACATCCAGCTGGTGGTGAGGGGGGGGCAGATCAGGTAGGCCGCACCCGCGGACCAGCCCGCGCTGTCTTCGCCGGTCGCACCGATGAGCAGGTCGGGGTAGCCGTCACCGTCGGTGTCGCCCAGCAAAGTGATCGGATCGGAGTTCCCCAGGTCCAAGGTGGTTTCCTCGGCGAACGTGTGGTCGGCGCTGCTGAGCACCTTGGAGCCGCTCTCGGGCCCCAGCACGACGTAGACTTCGTTGGTCCCCGCGTCGGTGATCAGCAGGTCTG
>CAZHIK010000340.1:0-8819 GCA_964532635.1 uncultured Enterobacterales bacterium | reverse complement strand
CAGCAGCCTTGGGACCGAAGTTGAGCTTACCGTCGTAGTACGCGTTGCAGGTGGCGTCCGAGACGTTCACCCAGCTCTCGACGCCTGCCTCCAGGAAGGGATTCTCGGGCTGGAAGGTCCTGCCCCAGGCGTGCACTTGGTGCAGGAAGATCCAGGAGTCGATCTCCCCCTGATCGGCCGCAGCGTCTGTCCAGGAGCCGTCTTCGCCTTCCCATTCCAGCATCCCACCATCACCGCTGGCATCGTAGACGCTCAGCCAGCTGCCCTGCAGCTCGCTGGAGAAGCGCTCGCCTTCCAGCTCGAAGCCGCCGTCCTCATCGGTGAAGCCCGAGTCGTGCTCGGACCAAACGGAGACCCAGGGCATGGGCGAGGTCGCGAACTCACCGTCCACCGTGCGCAGGTCGTGAGTGGCCGTCACGGTACCCGAAGCGGTGGCCAGCTCGTTCTCCACAGCGAGCAGCGCGCCGTCTGTGGCGTCGATCCAGCTGACCCACAGGCCTCGGGGGTGGTGTGTCTCGCTGCGGACCTCCCACGCCAGGTGTGCGTCCAGCCCCCGTCCGCTGGGGTAGGGCAACACCACGAGGCGGCGCTCGCCCGGCTCGTGTCGGTGGTCGGGCAGGGGCCCGTGCGCGCGGGCCAGCTCCGCTGCGGCCCGCGGTGACAACCGGGCCTCCCCCATCAGCGGCAGCTCGGGGACCGTCTTGATCCCCAGCATGATGAGCCGGCCGAAGCGGATGCGCGCCTCGACGGTGGCCCGATGAACGGGGACACCGTGGTGCACTTGCTGGAAGCTGACGAACCATGTGTCCGTCCGGTCCACGTAGCCAGCGCTGCGAAGCTCGAGCTGGGTGCCATCCACACCCACGAGTCCCGGGTACCGGGCGAACAGCGCTCGCAGCGAGCCCTCGACGTCGACCGCGCTGTCCAGGCCGTCCAAGGGGATGCCGGCGCCCCAGGCGCGGTAGGGCAGTCCGGTGCGCTGGTCGTAGCGTGCCTCCCAGCCCAAGCCCTCCGCGGCTGTGAAGCGTTGCCAGGCTGCTTGTGCACGGAACTGCAGCTGCTGCTCGGGATCGAAACGCCGAACGCGGTGTGGGCCCACGCCCACGGCGGAGAGGGTTCCCAGCCTGTGGGAGTCCAGCTCGCTGGGCGCCGCCGCGACGGTGGGCTGGGGCATACAAACTATCAGCAGGAGCGTGAGTGAGGTGCCCATGGCAGCTCCGTGGCGGCAAGGGGGGGCGCACACCGGCGTGCGTCTGGGCTGGCGGGGGGCGGGCTGTCCCGGTACGCCTCGGGACCGTCCCGTCCTCCCGATGGTGCCCACCGGCCGTCTGGCGCGGTCATTCTGGGGGGGGCTGGCTGTGCGCGAGCCCGGTCCCACCAGGGCGGAAGGACGGAGTTCGACCTGTGTCGTAGCGCTCTTTCGTTCATCTCTCGCTTTCCTGGGACGGTCCAACGCCTCCGACTGTGGGCAGGCGCTCGCGCGGCTCCACCTCCACTGGACGCAAAGGCTGTGCCAGTGTCGTTGGTGCGGATCTCGGGCGGAATCCCCAGGCGCCACGGTCGAGCTGGGTCGTTCCAGGATTGCCCTGGCACGGATCCTGCTCCGTGAAGGGGTGAACCCAGCGTGCTTCTGCGGAGAGACCATGGGCGTGGACTTCGACCGACTCGCTTGCCTGACTCCCTCCCGATCCCTGGCGCTCGAAGAACAGATCTTGTTGGCCCGTACCTGGCGCGAGAAGAGGCTGCACCCTGGTGAGTTCCTCTGGCACCGCGGCGACCAGGGAGGGCAGACCAGCATCCTCATGGAGGGGGAGCTGTCTGTGGAGGCGCACGGCAAGTGCCTGGGCACCATCCGCCGCAGTGACCTGGTGGGTGCTTGCACCATGCTCGAACCCGATCTGCCGCAGCAGACCTCCCTGCGCGCGTCGGGCCCCACCGAGCTGCTGATGCTTCCCCGGCACGCTCTCCAGACCATCAAGAGCGAGCTGCCGGCTTGTTACGGACGCCTGCTGGGTCTGGCGTTGAATTCCCTGGTCCGCCGACTGCGGGAGCTGGACCTGCGCCTCACGCGGCTCTCCCAGCTTCCCTCGAACCTACCCGCGGGCTGGGGTCGGGCCAACCGTCGCTTTCCGCGCCTGATGAGCCTGCAGCAGCAGGTCTCGCCCGGGGATGGGCCGCCCGATATCATTGTCTCCCTGAAGCAGGTCCCACAGCTCGATCGGGTCTGCTACGCCCACCTCGAGATCCTCTCCTGTGCTTTCGAGGCTTGCCGCTTCGAGGCCAGCGATGTGCTGATGCGGGAGGGCGAGGAGGGCGATCGGGCCTACCTGCTGGCCGCGGGCGAGGTTCGTGTCATGCGGAGCGCTCGAGGTCGCCTCGCGGAGCCGCTGACCACCCTCTTTCCCGGGGAGTTCTTTGGGGCCCTGAACCTGGTGCAACCCGGCCGTCGCGCTACTTCCTGCGTGGCGACCGCGCCGGGTTGGGTCTTCGCCATCGACCGGGCGGACTACCTGCGGATGCCCCACATGGTGCGAGCGCCCTTCGATGAAGGCCTGCTCGTGCAGCTCGGGCACAAGCTGATGAACGCCAACGCTCAGCTGGCCACGCTGCTCATGCGTGAGCGAGTCGGCGACGTCTGGTGAGCGGAGCATCGGTTCGGTTCGTCCGCGTGCGAGCGGTAGCAGTGTTGCTGCGGCATCGGTGGCTGTTGCCTTGCCGTGGGCACAGCGCGGGCTGTATACCTGAGGGTCCTTGGCCTCGGCGCCCCTCGATAGCGCCGCGGGCTCTGGGTCTTCCATCGACTTCTTCGGGCCCTGGAGGTCAGCGTGGTGCCCGGGTTCCGCCTCGTCATCATTTCACTCGTCGCTCTGGTTCCGTCGGCGCTCCGGGCTGAGCCGTGCGAGCAGCGCGTGTCCACCCAGGACCTGACGCTCTCCCTCGAAGATGTCGAGGCAGGCTTCCAGCGCATGGACGCCGAGGTGGTCAGGGCCTCTTGCGCCGAGGCGCTACGGCAGCTGGGCTGTCTGGGCGAAGGCCTGGACCCGCACCTGGCGGCCGGCTTCCACCGGGCACAGGCGCTAGGGCGGTACGTCGAGGGCGACAACGACGGCACCCTCGCGTCCTTCCGCAGCGCGCGGATGCTCGAGCCCGCCCACGCCCTGTCCGAGCTGTTGGCCCCCGAGGGCCATCCCCTCCAGTTGCTGTACGAGCAGGCTGCCCCACAGGGCGATTCTTCGGGGTCCGCCACCAAGGCCAGGGTCCTCGGGGACGGCCTGCCGCCCGAGCTGGTGGAGGCCTCAGAGCCCATGTTGCTGCAGGCCCTGGACGACGCTGGCGGCATCACGGCTTCCCTGTACCTGGCGCCGTGGACGACCGTACCCAAGACCGATCCGCTGGGACCGCCTGGTCGTTGGATCGCGCTGCCGCCCGACGCCCTCGACGCGGCGATCGCGGCGAGCATCGACTGGGCCCAGCTCCGCCGCCGTCGGCTGCTGTGGGCCGCGGGCGGCAGCCTGCTTGGCTCGGCGGCCCTCTACGGGGGCTCCTACGGGGTGCACACCCGCTATCAAGAAGCGCGTTCGGATCTGGACTACACCCGAGCCGACACGCTCTGGGCTTGGAATAACGGCTTGTTCTTCGCCTCGATGGGTGTCGCGGCGGTGGGTGTTGGGCTCGGCACCGGCGCGATCCTCACCGGACAGCGGTAGGCCTGGCGTGGACCTCGCACCCGGCCGGATCATCGAGCGCTACCAGGTGGAGCGCCTGCTCGGGCGCGGTGGAATGGCCTCGGTCTACCTGGTGACCCACCAGGTCCTCGGAACGCCCTATGCTCTCAAGGTGCTGACCGCCGCTTCGCCCAAGGTGCAGCGCCGGCTGTTGGTCGAGGGACAGATCCAGGCTCGCCTCAAGCACCCCAACGTGGTGCAGGTGAGCGACGTACTGGACGTAGAAGGCTCGCCAGGGCTGGTCATGGAGTACGTGGAAGGGCCGACCTTGAGCCAGCACATCGCTGGGGGCCCGCTGGACCTCGCCGAGGCCCAGGAGCTGTTCCTGGGCATCTTGGATGGGGTGGCCAGGGCCCACGAGCTCGGGATCATCCACCGTGATCTCAAGCCGTCGAACGTGCTGCTGCAGCGGGATCGGGGGGGCCTGGTCCCCAAGGTGGTGGACTTTGGGGTCGCCAAGGCCCTCGAAGACGAGGTGTCGCTCCACGACACGCGCACGGGGGCCGCCTTGGGTACGCCCTCCACCATGGCACCAGAGCAGATCCGTGACGCACGCAGCGTGGACCACCGGGCTGACATCTTCTCGCTGGGTTGCATGCTCTACCAGATGGTCACAGGGCAGAATCCCTTTCGCCAGAAGAACATGCTCGAGACCTTCCTTGTCATCACCCGTGGACGGTACCGGCCTGCGGTGGAGCTGCGGCCCGAGCTGCCGGACGCGATGCAGGCCGCCATCGACGGCGCCCTGATGGTGGACCGTCGTCGCCGCATCCAGGACTGTGCCAGGCTGCGCCGGGTGATGTTGGGACAGTCCAGGTGGATCGCGCCCCCACGCCTTCCTCCCGAGGAGCACGCAGCCCGCGAGCCGGTCCAGAGCGATCTGCAGGTCCTCGGAACGGTGTACTCCACCCTGGAGGGGTACGACACCCAAGACCAGGGTTCGGCCTCGGGGGACGACGACCTTGTCGAGGGGGGCACCGTGCTGGAACCTCCCACCCGGGGCGACACGGCTGTGCCGGTGGAGAAGCCCTCCACCGAGACCTTCATCTTGGCCAATGAGCCTCCCGAAGACCCTGGCGATCCTGTCGAGACTCGAAGTGACCCTGCCAGAGGACGCCTGCTCCTGAGCGCGGCTGTAGTGGTAGCGACGGGTCTGGCTGCCTACGCGCTCTTCGTGGGCCCTGGTCGAGACGCGAACGTCCCAGCGGAAGGAGCCTCACCGCCGACCCAGGCTGCGCAAGGCCTCTCGGAATCACTGGAGCCGCCGGCGCCAGCCGGCGAGCATGCTCCGGGTGGGACCGAGCCTACGCCGAACGAGCCGGAACTGGCGGCGGCCCCGCCCGACCAGAACGGACAAGGCGCCACCGTGCGCCCGAACCCTGCGTCCACGGAGTCCGATCCCGTCACGTCTTCACCTGCGGGGACCGTGTCTGCTCCGACCGATCCCAAAGGGATTTCGGTCGAAGACCAGTGGATGGAGGTCGAGCCGCCCACGGAAGAACAGGCGAGCTACAGCTTCGAGGGCGCCGACGAGGCGTGGCTCGAGCAGGACGGTCAGCGATTCCCACCGGGTTCGGTCCCGCCGGGGACCTACGACCTGATGGCGCGCTTCGGGGACGGCGAGAGCGTGCCATCGGGCAAGGTGAAGCTCCAGCCCGGAGAGCAGGTGACATTCCACTGCCGGGTGATCTTCAAGCGGTGCTCGCGCTGACGCGCTGACTACTCGGCGAAGGGCGCACCCTTCACCACGTACAGGGCGCCCACGTCGTAGATGTCCTCGTAGTGACCGATGGCGCCCACCAGCAGATCGGCGTGGCCGTCCTGGTCGAGGTCGCCCGCGCCGAAGACCGCACCGGCGCCCTCGTCCTCGTCCGGCCCGACCAAGAGTGCGTCGGCGTAGTTCAGGTTCATCACGCCCGTCACCGGGCCGCGGATCAGGTAGGCCGCGCCCGCATCGTCGCCATGGCTGGACTCGCCGGGTGCTCCCACCAGCAGGTCGTCGTGTCCATCGCCGTCCACGTCGCCCGGACCGGCCACCGGCCCGACGCTGTCTCCTTGCGAGACGCCCAGGAAGCTGGCCTGCGCAAAGGCAACGCTCGTGGTCACCGATGTGGGCAGCAGCACCAGGTAGGCCGCGCCAGCATCGTCGCCGTTGGTGGACTCGCCTGTAGCACCCACCAGCAGATCGCTGTAGCCATCGCTGTTCACGTCACCGGCGTCGGCGATGAAGCTGCCGGCGAGGGGTGACGGACCGACGCCCATCACCAGGCTGTCCGCGTCGGCGGCTGCGTAGTCGCCGTCGTTTAGCTCGGTCATGATGTAGGCCGCCCCGACGTCCGCACTGCCGCTGACAAAGCCGGGAGCACCCACCGCCAGGTCAGCGAGACCATCTCCGCTGGCGTCTTCGAGCAGAGCCGCCGCGGTGCCAGCGGCCTCGAAGGCTCCGTCGCCCTCGAACACGAAGCCCGCGTCGTCCACGTCTTGGGTGAAGCTCAGGGGTCCCCCCCAGATGTACACCTTGCCCGCGTCGAGGTTCTGCCCCAAGGCCGAGGGTGCGGTCACGAGTAGGTCCGCGTAGCCGTCGCCGTGAACGTCGGAGCGGGCGTCGACCGCGTGGCCGAGGCGGTCGGCTCGGTGGCTGCCCACGAGGATCCCGTCGGCGAGAGACAGGCCACCCCCCTGGGTGATCGGGCCGTACAGCAGGTAGGCCATGCCCGCGTCTGCGCTGGCCTCGGTCTCGCCGGGTGCTCCCACCCAGAGGTCATCCACGCCGTCGTTGTCCACGTCTCCGGCCGAGACTGCCCAGCCCGCCGACTCCAGGCTCTCGTTGCCCATCAGCAGGATTGCCTCGCTCAGCTCGTGGGTGCCGCCCTGCGCGCCGGGTACCAGGTAGACCCCGCCGGTGGGTTCGCCGGCGTCGTGGTTGGGGGCGCCCACCAGCAGGTCGGGCAGGCCGTCGCCGTCCTGGTCTCCGATACGGGACGCCGCGGACCCTATGCCGGCATCATCCGAACTCCCCAGCCAGCTGGCCCATGTGGACCCGAGGTCGATCTGGTCGACCACATCGTCGCAGTCGTTGTCGATG
Organism: uncultured Enterobacterales bacterium; assembly: GCA_964532635.1. Lineage (GTDB taxonomy): Bacteria > Myxococcota_A > UBA796 > UBA796 > JAFGLY01 > CALDOK01. The sequence continues at coordinate 2,009 of CAZHIK010000340.1, read as the reverse complement.
CCGTCGCGGCCCTCGAACAGGCCGGGGTTGCGGGCGGCGGTGCTGTCGTCGCAGTCGGTGGCGTCGGCGGTGTAGCCCTCGGGCGCCGTGCAGGCCTGGGTGGTCGAGTCGGCGTCCCCGTAGCCGTCCTCGTCGGAGTCGGCGTACCAGGTTGTCTCTCCCTCGGCGCCGGCTTCGTCGATCTGACCGTCACAGTCGTTGTCGAACTGGTCGCAGGTCTCGACGGCGTCGGGGTGGATCTCCTGATCCTGGTCGTCGCAGTCTCCGGTGGTGGTCACGTGCTGATCCGGCTGGGTGCACGACGTGGTGGGCTGGTCCGCGTCACCCCAGCTGTCGCCGTCGAAGTCCGCGTACCAGACGGTGGCGTCCACGGCGTCATCACTGTCGGTCCGACCGTCGCAGTCGTTGTCCTGCAGGTCGCAGCGCTCCTGTGCTTCGGGGTGGATCAGAGGGTTGTCGTCGTCGCAGTCCTCACCCCTGGGGAAGCCGTCGCCGTCCCAGTCCCGGTGATCACTTCGGGGCACGTAGACGCAGGACGCCAGCAGTAGCAGCACACCGAGCTGTGGACGAGGTCGCAGCATCGGCATCACGGGCGGTAGGACTCGGCATCGAGTTCGTGACGCTGCAGCCAGCGGTAGACCTGCCTGCGCGCCACGCCCAGGTGCCGGGCCACCTCCGCCACGTTGCCGCCCGCGGCGGTGAGGAGGTCTTCGAGCACAGCGCGTGTTGGGGGCGCGCGGGTGCGGGGGGGGCTCGGGCGGGAAGGGGCCGTAGGGGTGGGATCCCGGTGGGTGGGGGCCATGGCCGCCAGCTCACCGCGAAGGGAATCGGCGTCGAGCTCGATCACCCCATCCCCGGGCCGCGGCGCCGGCAGGTCGAGCGCCAGGCGCTGCATCACCGACCGAAGCTCGCGCACGTTCATGCTCCAGTCGTGCAGCACCATGGCCTCGACGAAGCTGGCGCTCTGGAAGATCTCGAGGCCGGGTGCGAGCTGCGCGAGGAAGTGCTCGGCGAGCAGCGGGATGTCGGAGCGGCGCTCGCGCAAGGGAGGCAGGCGCACCTCGATACCCGCGAGGCGCGCGTACAGATCACGGCGGAAGCGGCCCTTGCCCACCGCCTCGAGCAAGTCGACGTTGGAGGCAGCGATGATGCGCACGTCGACGGACTCGGCTCGAGACGCACCCACGCGGCAGAACTCCCGAGACTCGAGCACGCGCAGAAGCTTGGACTGCAGGCCCAGGTGCAGTTCGCTGACCTCGTCGAGGAAGAGGGTGCCCCGGTTGGCCTTGCGGAAGAAGCCCGCCTGATCGCTGGTGGCTCCCGTGAACGAGCCCTTGACGTGTCCGAAGAACATGGACTCGGCGAGGCTCTCGGGGACGGCGGCGCAGTTGACAGCCACGAAGGGGCCACCGCGGCCGCTGAGTTCGTGCAGCAACGCCGCGGCCAGTTCCTTGCCTGTGCCGGTCTCGCCCAGCACCAGGACGCTGATGGCCGCGGGGGCGACCCGACCCATGCGCGCGATGGCTGCCAGCAGAGCGGGGGACCGCCCGAGCATGGCACCCTGCCGCAGATCCTCGGGGTAGGGCTGGGCGGGAGCTTGCTCGAGCACGAAGATGGTGGAACCGACGCGCAGGATGGTGCCCGGGACCATCGGTGTGGCGACCTCGATGACGGCCCCGTCCACCCGGCTGCCGTTGGTGGAGCCCAGGTCTTCGACGAAGCAGGCCTTGTACTCGGGGCGGTACTTGACCACGGCGTGGCGGCGCGACACCCGCGGGTCGTGCACCGCCAGCTGACCCCGGCCCGAGTCGCTGCGGCACAGCGTGAGCTTGCGCCCAATGGGGAAGCTACGGCCGGCGATCTCACCGGAGGCCGAGTGCACCACCCGCAGCGCGTGATGCGTGGTGGAATGCTCGGGTACGTCGTGACCTTCGTCCTTGAGCGTGTGGTCCATCGTGGCCTGTGGTGCGCGAGTTGATGAGAGTCGCAAGCGTAACACCCGAACCGAG
>CAZHIK010000339.1:0-8820 GCA_964532635.1 uncultured Enterobacterales bacterium | reverse complement strand
AGTCCGAGCAGGACAGGTAGATGTCCGCCGAACCCATCAGATCGGGAACATCCCGCCGGACCCCGAGCAGGCGCACGAGGTCGTCCATGCCGGTGCTGCGCCCCAGCTCGGCCAGCTCTTCGTCGCGGTCGCCGGTGCCGGCGATGGCGAAGCGCAGCTGCGGGTGGCTCTCGCGGAGCTGCTCGGCGATGGCCCAGACGTGGTGGTGGGCCTTCTGGGCGGTGAGCCGCCCCACGACGAGGACCGCCAGCTCGTCCGGGCCCGCTCCCATGGCGGCTCGCGCGGACTGACGCAGATCGCCCTCGCGGCGCTCGAAGGGGGTGAAGTCGATGCCGTTCTGGACCACCTCACAGCGCTCGGGGTCGAGCCCGCCGCCGATGAGCTTGTCCCGAACCTCCGGCGAGACCGCGATGACCTTGTCGGCGGCGCGCATCAGGGGAGCGACGCTGGAGTAACGGTCCGCGGGCCAGCCGTGGGCTACGTTCACCACAGGGATGCCGCAGCCTGCCGCGGCGACGCGAGCGATCAGGGTGGTGGCCAGGGAGTGGGCCACGATGGCTGTGGGGCGCTGCTGACGGATCAGCTTGGCCACTCGGGCTGCGGCGAGAGGCAGACCCGTGCGGACGTGGTGCAGTGGGAGGTCCTCGAAGTGGATCTCCGGATCGAGCTCCCCGTGGATCTCCGCGGCTTTGGCCGCGACGATGACGTCGACGCCAGCCCTGGCCATCCAGTTGGACACCATCACCACGTAGCGCTCGGCGCCACCGATGTAGAGGGTGTCGATGATCATCATCACCGGCGAGACGTACGCCGGGGTGTGAGGCTCTCGCGCTCGTGCGTGCAGCCGCTCGAGCAGCCCCTCGCACAGCGCGACGATCTCGGGCGAGGCCGGCTCGGCCAGCTCTCCCCGCACCGAGCCGGTGTGCACCCGCCCAACGAAGCCGGGATCGAAGTGCGCGCCCACGTGATCGAAGACCAGCGGGAAGGTCCGCTCGGGCTCGCGCACCAGGGACTCGTACTCCACCAGCAGCGTGCGGGGGTGCTGGTGCAGGCCCAGGGAGAAGTAGAAGGCGTTGCGGATGTACCAGAACAGCAACGCGCCCTCGTAGGCGCTCAGATCGCTGCGGTGGGCCGCGCGCACCGACTCGACCACAGCCGGAGGGATGTCCCGCGTGCGCCAGCCCCAGGGCTCGAGATCACCCGCGACCACGGCGTCCACCACCTCGCGCTGGTGGTCGCCCCACTTCACCACCGCAGAGCGCGCGACATCGGCGAAGTGGCGGTAGATCCACAGGCCGCGGGCGGAGGGGAAGTCGGCCAGCACAGCGTCGGCGCGCTGGCTGTCGCAGATGGGCTTGAAGATCTGGCAGGGCGCGGGGCCCGCCGCCGCCAAGGCCCGGAGCACGGGCGGCGTACGCAGCTCGAAGTCGGTGAAGGCCAGCGCGTTGTTCTCGTGAAAGATGCGCGTCTGCAGGGACTCGTCGAGGATCCGCATCAACATCTTGGTGCCGGAGCGCTGGCATCCGAAGACGAAGGAGAGCTGCTTCTGCCGGTGCCACCCCCCGAGAACCTGCCGGAGGTGCTTTCGCTGACGCGCCTGAAATGCGGGGGCCGCAGCCCGGTATGCGCTGATTCGCTCGGACAGGGTCATGGGTTCTCGCTGAGCTGGACGACGTCGGGATGAGGGACTTCTCGCAAGTCTTGGAGAGATAGCCTGCTGAAGGTCAGCAGGCCTGTCGAGAAGAAGCGACAGGTAGTCCTAAAACCGTACAAACTAAAACCGATAAATCTAGTACCCACCCCACCGCGCGGCGTCTCGCAGCCCGAGGAGCCACGCGCGGCCCCCCGCGAACCACACCCAGCTCCGCCGAGGACCGACCTTGTACGCAGGTCCGCCACGCCCCTCGAGCCACCTCGCCGCCGGTGCGCAGGTGACCCCGCCGAGAGTCGAGGCACAGGCTCGGCCGCGGGTGCTGTTGGGCATCACCCGGGGAGAGCCGGGCGGGGCCCAGCTGCACGTCCTGGAGATCGTCCGGGGGCTGCTGGAGTTGGTGGAGTTCGAGGTGGTCGTGGGGGATGATCCCTTCCTCCCGGCCGAGCTGCGCGCCCTGGGCGTGACGGTGCACGTGCTCCCCGAGCTGCGGCGCGAGATCGACCTCGGCACGGACCGCCAGGCACTGGCGGCGCTTCGGGCCCTCATCCGCTCTGTGCGTCCACAGCTCGTGCACACCCACAGCACCAAGGCCGGGGTCCTCGGCCGGGCCGCCGCCTGGCGCGAAGGGGTCCCATCCCTTCACACGGCCCACGCCTGGTCCTTCTCCGACGGGCTCCCGAAGCGCCGCGTGGCCATGGCCGTTCCCGTCGAGTTCCTGGCTGGGCGCGTCACCGATCGTTTCATCGTGGTCTCCGACGCGGACCGACGCATCGCCCGGCGCTACCGGGTGGCCTCCGACGACAGGATCCGCGTGGTCCACAACGGTGTCCCCGACACCGAGTGGCGAGCGAGCCCGGAAGCCCCCGGCACGCCCACCATCGCGATGGTGGCCCGGATGGCGGCCCCCAAGGACCACCGGCTGCTGCTGCGGGCCCTCGCCCGGATCCAGGTGCCCTTCCAGCTGCTGCTGATCGGAGACGGCCCGACCGGGGCGAGATCGAGGCCACGATCCGGGACCTCGGGCTCGAGGCGCAGGTGGAGCTCGCGGGCGTCTCGGACGAGGTCCCCAGGCTGCTGGCCAGCGCTCAGATCGCTGCGCTGATCTCGAGGCAGGAGGGCTTCCCCCTCGCCGTCCTCGAGGCCATGCGCGCCGGGCTGCCCGTGGTCGCCTCCGACGTGGGTGGTGTGAGGGAAGCCGTCCAGGACGAGGTCACGGGGCTGCTGGTGGAGCGCGGCGACGAGGCGGGCCTGGCCAGCGCGCTGTCCCGCCTGGGTGCGGATCCCGTGCTCCGCGGGGAGCTGGGGGCGGCCGGTCGAGCCGCCTACGAGCAGCGCTTCACCGCAGCTCGGATGGTATCCAAGACCCACGCGGTCTACCGCGAGCTGGCCTTGCCTCCCCGGGCGTCCTCGCCGAGGAGGAGCCCATGAGCCTCTTCGGGATCGTCTACCGCCGACGCCACATGCAGTTCGTCTTCACCGACGCCCTGGCCTACCTGCTCGCCCTCGAGCTGGGGTTCCTGTTCGCGCAGCTCTGGGGCCATCCACCGACGCACTTCTGGAACGTGATCGACCAGTACACGGGTGCGTCGCTCTTCCTCGTCAGCTCCGCGATGCTGATGCTGTACCTCTTGGACGGCTTCCAGAGGAGGGCCGACTACCGCCGCGGCTACTACCACCTGCGCCTCTGGGGGGCGGTGGTCTGCTCGCAGCTCATGGCTTTGGTGGCCTACGGCGTCTTCCCTCGAGGCTGGTGGGGTCCTGGCGTGGGCCTGGCCACAGGCCTGTCCCTGGCGGTGACCCTGTCGGTCATGCGCTTCCTGATCTGCAAGATCGCGCCCGAGCCCGCCTTCGCGACCCGCACCCTGGTGGTCGGCGGCGGCCGCGCCGCTCGCCTCGCAGCGATGCTCATCAAAGACGATCCCGAGTACGAGCTGGTGGGCTTCGTCGCGCCCCCCAACGGGCACCCCCGACGGCGGCGCAGCGACTTCGTCGAGGACGATCTCCCCCACGACGCCCCCAAGCTGAGCCCGGTCCTGGGCGAGATCGAGGACCTGCCCGAGCTCTCCGCCTCCACCCGGACCGACCTGGTGGTGGTGGCCTACCGAGGCAACCTCCCCGGCCACGTCACGCGCACGCTGCTCGACTGCAAGACCAAGGGTGCCACCATCGAGGAGATGCCCGACTTCTACAAGCGGCTGACGGGCAAGGTCCCCGTGCTGCACGTCTCCGACTGCTGGCTCGTCTACGGCCCCGTGTTCTACCGCAAGAACCGCATCGCGTCCGGCCTGCGCCGCGTCGCCGACGTCGCCTTCTCCATCATCATCGGGCTACCCACCCTCCCCATTGTGGCGCTGGCCTGCCTGCTGGTCCGCCTCGAGAGCCGGGGCTCGCCCATCTACGTTCAGGAACGACTCGGCCGGGACAAGATCCCCTTTCCGATCTACAAGATCCGCACCATGCGCCAGGACGCCGAGGCCAAGACCGGCGCGGTCTGGTCCCAGGGCAAGGACGATCCCCGCGTCACCCGGATGGGTCGCATCCTCCGCCGCACTCGGATCGACGAACTGCCCCAGCTCTACAATGTCCTGATGGGTCACATGTCGGTCGTGGGCCCCCGGCCCGAGCGCGAGCACTTCGTGAAGCAGCTCGAGCAGCAGGTCCCCTTCTACGCCCTCCGCTTCGCCGTCAAGCCGGGACTGAGCGGCTGGGCCCAGGTGAACTACCGCTACGGCAACAACGAAGAGGACGCTGTCGAGAAGCTCCGCTACGAGCTGTACGAGATCCAGGAGCTGACCCCCGCTCTCTACCTGCTGATCATCCTCAAGACCGTCCAGACGGTGCTGATGCGTGCTGGCTCATGACCCACTAGGCCTGGCCGTCCACCTGCTCGGCGCGTTCCGCCAGGGCGGCCATCGGCAGAATCTCCAGCTTCCCCGCGTCTCGCAGGCGCGCGGCATGGGTCAGGACACGCTCGAGCCCCCCGAGCATCGCCACAGGGGCGTCCGCCAGGTTGAGGGGGTGCAGCCACAGGTGGCTCACCCGCCGGTCCTGCGCCGCCCGCTCGATGCCGGCGATCCCCCGCTCCACCCTGCGGGAGATGGGGACGACACGGCGCAGGCCGTAGTAGGGCAGGAAGGACCCCGACGCCGGGATGTTCCACAGACCGTGGCGTTCCCGGAAGGGCATCACAGTGGGTGGACACGCTGCGGTGACCACGCTGGCCAGGTGGGCCATGCGCTTGCACGGCATGGGCACCCGGCGCCGGTTGTACCAAGCCGGCTCGAGGCTCCGCCAGCAGGTGAAGCCGTGGCGGGCCAGCACATCGAGGTGGCCAGCGCTGTTGCGAGGAAAGACGAAAGAGCGCAGGGAGATCCCCAGCTCCTCCGCCACGCGGACGCACTGCTCGAGCTCGCTCTCCGCAGTGCGCCGGGAGCAGCCTCGATCCCCGAAGATGGGGTGGGAGAAGCTGTGACAGCCGATCTCCTGTCCAGCATCGCGGAGCTGAGTCACGAGGCTGCGGCCGTAGAAGCCCGGGTGCTCGTCCTCGCTGCCGGCGGGGACGCCATCGAGCCAGGCTCCCCTGCGCCAGCGATGACGCGGGGGGACGAGCTGTGGGTGGAGGACGCCGTCCTGCGGGCTCGCGCCGTCGAGGAACAGGTGCCCCACCGTCGCCCAGGTGGCCACGATCCCGAGCCGGTCGAGGATCTCCAGCAGCTCTGGAAACACGTGCCGACGGAGCACGAGGGAAGCCTCCAGCAGAGGCCGGACATCGTCCACGAGATCGCGCGAGCCCCAAGCGAGCTCGAAGTCGAGGCTCAACGTGAAGACGCCGACGTCGAAGAGAGGGGGCACGGCGCGTGGTATCCTCGCTGGGGTTCAGACCCCGTATACTCCATCTCGAAACTTTGGTGGATGCTTGACTGACCCACTCCACACTCCGCGCAGACCGGAACTGGACCTCGAAGGTCTCAAAATGGCGCTTCGGACACAGTGGGGCACCGCTGTGGTCTTCGGAGTATCCGTCGTGCTCGTCGCGGTGCTCGTCACCCTGTTGATGACGCCCAAGTACGAAGCCGTTGCGCTCATCCAGCTCATGCCGCGGGCGGGCCGCGAGGTGGCGGTCGAGGAGGTCGTGCGGAGCGACGTCGGCGGCTACATGGAGAGCCGGGAGCGCGCCCGGACCCAGATCCAGATCATCCTCAGCCGCAGCGTGCTGCAGGAGGTCCTCGAGGGCTACGCCGCCCTGGGCATGGACGACATCCCCGCCACACCCGACGGCGCGATGGCCCTGTCCCGGAAGATGGTGGTGCAGCCGCGGGAGAACACCCAGCTGGTGGAGATCGGAGTCGTCCACGAAAACCCCGTTCGTGCGGCCGCGCTGGCCAACCTGGTGGCGGAGGTCTACTCCTCCTTCAACCTCGACGCCCGCACCGACGCAGCGCGGGAGAGCCAGGACTGGATCGAGGAGCGCATCCAGGCCTCTCGGGGCGATCTCGACGGCGCCAGCGACGCGGTCCTCGAGTTCAAGCAGGAGCACGATCTCGTCGACATCGACGAGCACGTCAACGGCATCACCTCCCGGCTGGAGTCCCTGCAGGCCGCCCTGGGCAAGTCAACCACCGAGCGCGTGCTGCTCCAGAGTGAGCTGGACAACTACCGCCGCTTGCTGAACAACGGCGAGTTCCTGGTGCTGACGGGCATGTTCCCTGGCGACTCGGCCCTCGACGCCATGTCCCGGGAGCGCGCGGCCATCGTGGTGGAGTCCGCCGAGATCCTGGCGCGCTACGGCGAGCAGCACCCGGAGCACCAGCGCGCGGTCGAGCGCATGACCCGGGTCGATGCGCTGCTCGAGGAAGCCGTGACCCGCAACATCGAGGGGGTCCGCTCCCAGGTGCGGACCCTCGAGCGACAGGAGGACCGCATCCAAGCCGAGCTGGAGGAGGTCAAGGCCGAGCTGCTGGAGCGGCAACGCCAGCAGGGCGCCTACGAAGAGTTGAAGCTCGACGAAGAGCGGGCCCGAAAGATGTACGACACGCTCAAGGCCCGGGTCAGCGAAGTGGAGCTGCAGGCGCACTCAGAGCTCAACGACGTCCGAATCGTCGATCGCGCCGTCCCTCCCACCCGACCCAGCAGCCCCAACCTCCCCCTGAACCTGGCGGTGGCACTGTTCATCGGGTTCGGCGGTGGCATCGCGCTGGCGGTGGGGCGCTACCGCTTCTTCTCCACGTCCGCTCCCGCCACCACCATGGTGACCGGGAACTTCGATCCGCCCGGTGAGGAAAACACCAACGACAGCGGCCAGCCGCCCGACGCACCCGGGGCGGCGCCCCATCGATGATCGCGGGTTGGCCCCTCGCCGCCAAGCGCAGCCTGCCCGCCTGGTTCGGCGTGCCGGTGGGGGCGGCCATCGCCCTGAAGCCCACCCTCTGCGTACTGGGGGCGGTGGCCGCGCTCGTGGCGCTGGTGGGTCTGCTGTTCCCCACCACCTTGGTGCTGGGCATGTTCCTGGGAATGCTCTTCGACCGCCTTGGGGCAACGGGCATGAACCTGGCCCAGCTCCCCGTCACAGCCTCGAAGCTGTCGGTGCTGGGCGGGCTCGGCCTGTGGACGCTCCGTGCCTTCCTGGGCGGCGGGCAGCTGGTGCGCTGGCATCCCGTGCTCGGCGCGATGCTCGCCGTGGTCGGCATGACCGCCATCTCGGTGGCCATCGCGGACTGCATGTACGTGGGCAAGTACGACCTGTTCGGGCTCGCCATGGTGACCGTGATGGTCGGCTTCGTCTACGCCGTGCTGGTGCAGGCGCGGCTCGGGGGTCTGTACCGAGTGATGGCGCTGGTCTTCATCGCGGTGTGCCTGCTGTCCCTGGCCCCCAGCAGCGGCGCCCGAGCCTCGGGGACCTTCGGCGATCCCAACGAGTGGGGCACCATCGTGCTGCTGCTCACCCCCACCCTGCTGGGGGGCCTCGCCGACGACCGAAGCAGGCTGGCCCGCCCCTTGCGCGTCCTGCTGCTGCTGCTCGCTCCGCTGATGATCATGCGGACCGGCTCGCGCACGGCCTTCGTGGTGGCCATCGCCGTCATGCCCTGCTGCCTGTACCTGATGCGCCGCCAGCGAGGCGAGCTGATGACCTGCGGCGCCTTGGCGGCCATCGCCGTCCCCTTCGTCATCGATCTGAGCACCACCATCGATCGCATCCGCACCCTCCTGGGCAACCTGCAGGGCTCAGCCGAGGTCCACGACTTCAGCCTCGAGGAACGCGGGGAGCTGTTCAGGCAGGGAGTGGACCTGTTCTCGGAATACTGGCTGCTCGGCACGGGCCCCGGCACCTTCGCCAGGGCCACGGGCTTCCTGTCCGACTACAACGAGTTCCGTCCGGCCCACAACACCTACCTCGAGGTGGCCTGCGAGCAGGGTGTCGTCGGCTTGTCGGTGTTCGCGGTGTTCGCCGCGGTGCTGATCTGGACCCTGTGGCGCGGCTACCGCGTCGCCCGCGACGAGCTATCCCGCAGCCGCGTGCTAGGGGTGTCCATCGGCCTGGCTGCGGTGGCCTTGATGGCGGCCACCCTGGGTCTGCTGACCTTCTCCATGGCCTACCTCGTGCTGGGCCTCGCCCTGGCGGTGACCACGCAAGCTGGAGGAACCGTTGACCCCTAAGGGCACACGCAAGCGCGGCAGCAACCTCAAGGCCCTGGGCTTGATCCAGGTCTTCCGCCTGGCGTCGGGCTTCGCCATCAACATCCTGCTGATGCGCGGCCTGGGTGTGGAAGGCTTCGGCGTCTACGGCTACGTGCTCATCCTGGTCGGGCTGGCAGCCTTCGGGACCTCGCTGGGCATGGACCGCCTGATCAAGCGTGAGATCGCCCGCGAGCCCGACAAGACCGGCCACTACATCTCCACCGGCCTGGCCGCCACGCTGCTGCTGTCCGCCATCACCTTCGTGGGCATCATGGCCTATGTGTGGGTCGCCGACGGCCGCCTGTTCGTGGCCGCGGCCGCGGCGCTGGCCGCGGTGGCCACCTGCCTGCGGACCCTGACCCTGATCCCGGTCGCGGCCTTCCACGGCGTGCGCCGCATGGGCCTGGGCGTGATGGGCGAAGGGGTGGGGCGCACGGTACTGGTGGTGGCTACGGCGATCTTCATCTGGATGGACCTGGGCGTGGTGTGGG
>CAZHIK010000338.1:1943-8822 GCA_964532635.1 uncultured Enterobacterales bacterium | reverse complement strand
AGCGCATCCCGCCCGAGATGTAGAGCTCACAGTCGTCACCGGGGGCGGTGTGGGCAATACCGAACAGGCGGTAGATTGTACGGATGGGCAAGCTGTCCGGGGGGATGTTGATCTGGCTGCCCATCACCCCACCCACGGGCGGGTCCATGGGGAGAGCGAAGGCCTCGATGCTGCGCTCGATGTAGTCGGACTCGAGCACCATGTCGTCGTCGAGGAAGAACAGCAACTCCCCGCGGGCCAGATCGATGCCGATGTTGCGCTGCGAGGATGTGCCCGGCTCGGCCTGGGTGTAGACCAGCTCGATGGGCGAGCCCTCGAGGGCCTCGCGAAGTAGGGCCTCCACCGGCTCTCCCGCGTCGACCACCACCAACTCGGCGGGCAGCACGGTCTGGAGGAGCAGGGAGTCGAGGAACGCCCGCATGTCCTCGCCGCGGTTCATGGTGGGCAGGACAATGGACACCGTGGGTGTGGACTCGGACACGCTCATCTCCTCCTGCGGCCAGACCCGCCCCCTCGCCGACCCCCGAAGGACCAGCGCCGCCTCCGCAGGGTGTGCATCCCCGGCTGGGCGAGGGGTCCCGGCAGGCCCCTACCGCGCGACTTGCTCTCGGTCTTGTGCTCGGCCAGCTGGGCTTCAGCGACCAACTCGGTTCTCGTCTTCAAAAGCTGACGCGTCTCGAGCCACTCCCCGAAGAGCAGGCCCGCCATGCCCCAGTAGTACCAGCCCACGGTGATGCGCGAGATGAAGGAGTTGGACACGAAGTTGGTGACGAAGACCGGCAAGGTCAGCCCCACCATGAAGTGCCCGAACTCTCGGGCCCAGGGTGATCGCCCGATCCTGGCCAGCTCCATCCCCGTTCGCATCACCTGGACCTGGAAGGCGACATAGCAGAGCACCGCGATGGGACCCATCTGGTACATCAGCGACAGGTAGTCGTTGTGGGGATCGATGTAGCCAACGTCGGGGGTGTAGTACCGAACGCTGTACATCGCCTCGGTGAGGGTGGTCTGCTTGCCCAGCCCCAGGCCGAGGAAGATGTCCCCCAGGGGATTGTCCAGGAACGCCTCCATGGACACGGACCACAGGGCCAAGCGGCCGGATCCCAGCGCGGCCCGGTCGGACTCGTAGACGTCGACGGCAAAGATCTGCACCAGGTCGTCGAAGCGTTCCTGCATGATGGGGCTGGTCGCCAGCCCGAGCGCGACGAGCGCCGCCAGGCTCACGGCGAGGCCGTAGCGCTTGCGCAAGAGCAGGTAGCTCATCACGCAGACCGCCAGACCCAGCTGGGCCGTGCGGACGTAGGTGAAGTACAGGATCAGCAGCACGGCCCCGGTGTAGACCGCGAAGACCAAGGTGCTGCCCAGCTTGCGGACGTACATCAACCAGAAGAAGCCCACGCAGGCGAAGAGCATCATCATCAGCGCGTGGTTGTGCAGGTTGTGGTAGCCCCCTACCAGGCGGTCGTAGCCATCGAGCTCGAGCTCGAGCCGGCCGGCACCCAGGTAGTAGAGCGACACCAGGATCGGCACCACCGAGGTGATGGTGAACAGCACGTGCATACGGATGCGCTTGGCCGTGGTGGTCATGAAGCCCGAGACCAGGAACATCAGCAGGAAGGTGCTGAGGTAGCGGGCCACGATCTCCACACCCTCGCGGGGATCCAGGTTGCGGAACGAAGCGATCAGCACCATCAACAGGTATGGCACGAAGGGGATGATGGCTGGATGCCGCTGAAAGCGCTTGAACTCCAGGTAGAACAGCACCACCGCGAGGCCGGCCACGGCGCCGCTGAACAGCTCCATCATGTTCAGGCTCATCACCTGGACCGGCACCCACCACAGCAGGTCGATGATCACGCGCAGACCGAAGAACGTCAGCAGCGCGATCTCCGGCTTGGTGAAGAAGAACAGTCCCACCAGGATGGAGAGCAGGACCACCATCTGGGGCAGCCAAGGCAGGTTGAGCGCGGAGATCAACAGCGCCACGAACAGCAGCCCAGCGAAGCCCAACCCCAGCATCAGGGAGAACTCCCTGGGGGTCTGAGGCGCGAGGGTGATGCGAGGCTGGACGGCCATGGCTGCCTGGTGGAGCCCGAGGTGTGGAGCCGGGACGGCGGCCACCTATCCCTCCGGACCTTCCCTTTCACCCAGGGGTGGCATCAGAGCCCGCCCGTGATCCCCGGAGCCGCGTTCAGCGCGCCAGCCCCACCATCCTGGCCAGTCGATCCCGGAAGCCCATCAACAGCTCGGTGTCCTGTGGCGTGCGTCCCACCAGCAGCACCAGACCACCGAACGCGACGATGGCGCAAGCGGTGCAGCCGGCGTGCAGCCACGGCTGCTCGGGGGCGAACAGCCACACCAGGGCCCCCAGCACGATGGCGCCGGCCACCAGGGCCACCGTGCGCGGGGTGAAGGGATGACAGGTGGTGAGCTTCCAGGCCACGAAGATGCGGGTGACGCCCCAGGTGGCGAAGGTGGTGGCGCCGGCCATGGCCGCCCCCAAGCCGCCGAAGCGGGGGATGAGCAGCAGGTTCAGGGTGATGTTGAGGCAGACCGCCGCGATGGACAGGCCCATGTCCAGCACCGCCCGCCCCGACATGGGGATCAGCCGGTTGGCGGGCGCGCCGATGGCGTGGACGGACTGACCCGCCGCGAGCACGAGGATGGCCGAGGCGCTGGCCATGTACTCGGGCTCGTAGAAGCCCAGGATCGCCCGGTGCTCGAGGATCAGCACCAGGTAGATGGGCGCCACCACGATCACCAGCCAGCGGGTGGCCACCTTGAGCAGGGCATCGAGCCGGTCGATGTGGCCCCCGTGGTACAGCTGGGCCACCTGAGGGCTGAACATGGTGCTGATGGCCCCCACCGGCATGACCACCATGACCACCAGGCTGACGGCCACCCGGTAGATACCCAGCTCCGCGATGGTGCCCAGGGCCAGCAGCATCAGGATGTCCATCTGCAGGTTGAGCCTGTAGATGATGGCGGGCACCGCCTGAGGCAGCGAGTAGCGCAGCATGGCCCCCAGCTCGAAGGCTGGCTTGACCGCCCGGTTGAGCAGCAGTGTGCCGAAGTGCTTCCAGGCCGCTGCCGCAGCGCCCAGCATGGCCAGCACGTTGGAGACCACGAAGGCCACGATGACGGCCTTGAGCCCCAAGCCCAGCTGGGTGACGGCCACCACGCCCACCAACAGCCCAGCGGGGACCATGATCTGCATGGCCAGGGTGGAGCGCTTCATGTCCTTGGCCGAGCGCACCGCGAAGACCAGGTAGAGCAGCACCGCCACCACGGCCACGGCGGGCGCGATGAGGACCATGGCCTCGGACACCCCGGGCTTGTCGGCCCAGAACCGGCCAGACAGGCCCATGGCCGCGAGGAGCAGCGCCAGGGTGGGGCCGGTGACGAGCACCACCCCCAGGCCGGCGAGCAGGTAGCCCTTGAGCCGGGGTCGATCCTTGGCCTGCAGCCAGCGGGCCCCGTAGTACAGGATGCCGATGTTCACACCCAGGGGCGAGGCCAGGGCCACCACGGTCACCACGGTCACGGCCGAGGTGTAGACCCCGAAGCCCTCGGGGCCCAGCGCGCCGCTGAGATACCAGGTGATGATGAAGCGGAGGGCGCCCTCGAAGATGGCGCCTAGAAACACCTAGCTACTGCCACCCGCGAGGGCGGCAGCATCGGAACGGCGAGCGCCCTTGTCAGCTGTGGGTTCGGTCATCCGGGGGCCCGATAGGGGGCGGTAGCGCTACGCCGCTACTCGCCCACGCCGAACAGCACGTAACCCGCACCCGCGCCCGCGCCGTTCAGGTCGGCGCCGTTGGAGCAGGTCAGGACCGCGGGTGCACCGGTGCCGTCCAGGTCACCGGAGAACTCGACCCAGCTGCCCATGCTGTCGCTGGGGTCCGTACCCTCGAGGACCGCCACCGCGTTGCTGCTGGCGATGGTGCCAGTGGTAGGACCGAGGAACAGGTAGACCGCACCCTCGGTGCTGGTGCCCTGGTTGTTCGCACCGACCAGGATGCCCTGGGTGTAGCTGTGGTCTCCGTAGTAGTCGCCGGTGCCGTCCACGGCCGAGCCGAACTTGCCGCTGGCCACGTCGCCGTAGATCTTGGCGATGTAGAGCATGTCGACCACGTCGCTGGTGGCGTCGCCGGGGATGACGTAGACCGCACCGGTGTCGGTGCCGCCCAGGTCGTCGTGGGTGGCGGTCACCAGGAAGTCGTCGTAGCCGTCACCGTTGAGGTCGCCGCCAAGGGGGGCCACGGCGGTACCGAAGTAGTCCGAGGCGTCCTCGCCGGTGATGATCACGTCGGCATCGGTGTCGGCGATGGATCCGCTGACGGTGGTGTGGTAGATGAAGGCGATGCCGGTGTTGCCGTTGTTGAGGTAGGTGGCCGAAGCGAACGAGCCCAGGCCGTCACCGTCCAGGTCACCCAGATCGCGGACCACGCGGCCGAAGGCGTCGCTGGCGGTGGTGCCGTAGACCAGGTCGTCGATGCTGCCGGCGGTCATGTCGGTGCCCGAGGTCATGGGGCCGTAGCCCACGTAGACCGTACCCGAGTTGCTGGTCCCCGTGTCGTCGGAGAAGGCAGCAATGAGCAGGTCGTCGTAGCCGTCGTCGTCCAGGTCGTCGGCGAAGTCGAGGCCACCCGCCGCGGCGAGGTAGTCGAAGGTGGAGTCGCCGGAGATGATGACGTCGGCTTCGTCGGTGTAGGCATCGCCAGAGGGATCGTCGAAGTACAGCCAGACCTCACCGCGGCTGGACTCGGGGTTGGGGGAGCCGATGCCGAAGTCGTCCACGCCGTCGCCGTCGAGGTCGCCGCCGCCGCTGCCGGTGAAGCCGGTCTTGTAGCTGGTGTCGGAGCCGATGATCTTGCCAGCTTCGGTGCCATCGTTGACCACCACCTGGCCCAGGGTCTGCAGAGACGCGGAGCCGTGGTAGACGAAGGTGGCGCCCGCGCCGCTCTCGCTCAGGCGCGAGGAGGTCATCAGGTCGTCGATGCCGTCGGCGTTGACGTCACCGATGGTGGTGATGAAGCGGCCCAGGTCGTCGCCGGCATTCTCACCCAGGAAGACCGCGTCGGAGTCGGCCACATCCATGGTGCAGATGCTGGACGAGGCGTCGCAGTCGTTGTCGATGCCGTCGTTGCAGAGCTCGTCGACGCCGGGGTTGATGGAGGCGTCGCTGTCGTCGCAGTCGCTGGAGTCGGAGACGTAGCCTGTGGGCTCCGAGCAAGCGGTCTGGGAGCTGCCGGCGTCGCCGTACTCGTCGCCGTCGGTGTCGGCGTACCAGGTGTCGGCGTCCAGGGCGTCGCCTTCGTCGGTCACGCCGTCGCAGTCGTTGTCGGCGCCGTCGCAGTACTCGTCGGCGTCGGGGTTGATGGTGGAGTCGGTCTCGTCGCAGTCACCGGAGACGGCGGCGTAGCCGGAAGGCTGATCGCAGGCGAAGTCCACGACCGCCGCGTTGCCAAAGTCGTCGCCGTCGAGGTCCTCGTACCAGGGCGCCGCGTCCACCGCGCTGTCCTCGTCGACGGTGCCGTCGCAGTTGTCGTCGTGGCCGTCGCAGTACTCGGGGGCGTCCGGGTAGGTGTTGATGTCGGCGTCGTCGCAGTCGCCGGCTTCCTCGGCGTAGCCGCTCAAGGGCTCGCACTCGTCGGTGGTGGTGGTGGTGTCCACGCCGTAGCCGTCACCGTCCGCGTCGTAGTAGTAGGTGGGGGCGTCCACCGCCGGACTCTCGTCGATGGCGCCGTCCTTGTCGCAGTCGTTGTCGAGGCCGTCGCAGTATTCGGGGGCCCCGGGGTAGACCTCGGCCTTGGTGTCGTCGCAGTCGTCGATGTTGTCGACCCACTGCCCCTGCTTGGACTTGGGCTGCTCGCAGTCCACCTGGGTGCCGTACGGGCCGCCGTAGCCGTCTTCGTCGACGTCCAGGTACCAGGTGGGAGCATCCACCGCCTCGTTCTCGTCGACGGTGCCGTCGCAGTCGTCGTCTTCGCCGTTGCAGTATTCGTCGGCTCCCGGGTACTGCTCGGGATCGTCGTCGTCGCAGTCGTCCTCGCAGATGGCGTAGCCGTCGCCGTCGGTGTCGTACAGGCCGTTGTCATCGTCACAGTCGTGGTCGATCTCGTCGCAGATCTCGTCCTGACCCGGGTTGACGTCGGCGGCGGTGTCGTCGCAGTCGGTGTTGTCGGCCACGTAGCCCGACGGCTGATCGCAGACCTGGGTGCCGGCCTCGGGATCGCCGTAGCCGTCCAGGTCGGCGTCGGCGTACCACCAGGTCTCGGGGTTGAGGGCCGGGTTCTCGTCGTCGCAGTCGCCGCCTTCGCCGACGTGCTCGGCGGGCTGGTTGCAGGCGTAGGCCAAGGAGCTGTCCAGGCCATAGCCGTCGCCGTCGCCGTCGCCATACCAGACGGTCTCGTTCACCGCGCCGGCTTCGTCGATCTGCCCGTCGCAGTTGTTGTCGACCCCGTCGCAGTACTCGTCGGCGCCCGGATAGATGTCGGCGTCTTCGTCGTCGCAGTCCAGCTCTTCGTTGTAGCCATCCTCGTCGAAGTCCGGAGGCCGGCAGCCTACCGCGAAGCTGCCCGCGAGCGCGGTGAGAACGAGGAACCGGGTGAGGGTCATAGCGGCCATGGTTGCTCCTGAAGAAGAGGAGGACTGGGCGATTATATAGGCTTCGGCGCAGGCGCGCCCGACGGGGCGTAGAGGGTACCCATCGGAACGGGCAAGGACGCTCTCAAGGTAGCATCGGGTCGATGACTCGAAAAAGACAAGGGTGGCGCAGGTGACAAATGCAAACAGGCTTTCTCGCCCGGTGACAGGACACCGGACGCCGGGACAGGCTGCCCCCCTGGAAGGCTTCCAGGGAAATGGTGAACGGAT
>CAZHIK010000338.1:0-1933 GCA_964532635.1 uncultured Enterobacterales bacterium | reverse complement strand
CCCCCCGAGTCGGGGCTCGGCAGGGAAACCCGCTCCAGCCGTATGCCAGGTCACGCGCATAGAGACCGTGGGGGCAGGACGCCCGATCGATCCCCTATTCCGCTCCCAGGTAGCCCAGGGCCCGCAAGGCTTCACGGCTGAAGCTGTCCAGGCTCGGCTCGAGGGGGCCATCGCCGGGGGCCTGCCAGCGGGCGCCCGCCTGGTCGCGCAGCTCGAAGAGGGCTCGCGTGGCATCATCCGGAGTGGGGGGCGATCGGTCCGGGTCCACCCGCCAGTCCACCAGCGCTCCCTCCTCGCCCCGCACGTGGAGCTCGACGCCTCCGTCGAGCAGGGCGAAGCGCCGCACCGCGAACTGCTCCAGCTCACCGGTGGGGGCCTCGGCCGCGGCGTGCAGCAAGGTGGGTACGTACTGCTCGGCCAGCACTGGCGCCTCTGGAGGACCCTCGTCGAGCACGCGACCGTGGACCAGGGGCCAGAGGTGGCGGGGCACTCCCGCGGCGTGGAGCACCGTGGGTGCCACGTCGATCAGCCGAGCGGTGGCCGGGCTGCAGATCCCGCGGGGAACACCTGGACCGGCCATGACCAGGGGCACGGCCAGCACGGGCTCGTACAGGCCGTGAACGTGGCCCCACAGGCCGTGTTCGCCAAGGAACTCGCCGTGGTCGGCGGTGACCACCACCAGGGTGTCCTCGAGCATGTCCCGGGCCTCGAGCTCCGCCAGGTGCTGGGCCACCACGATGTCGGCGGCCCGAACGGCACCGTCGTAGATGTCCGCAGCGCGCTCCAGATCCTCCCCAGCCGGAGGCTCGCCGCCCACCAGGTGCAGGCCGAAGATGGTGTTGGACAGGTCCACGGCCCGGGTACGGCCGAAACCCTCGGGCAGGTAGCGCTCGAAGGCGGCCGGGGGGGCCTGGTGGTAGGGCGCGTGAGCCTCCATCACGTTGACCATCACGAAGAACGGCCGCTCGGGATCGGGGCGAGAGTCGAGCCAGAGTCCCAGGCCCCGGGCGCCGGCCGCGCCGCCCTTGTCGCGGTCGCGATCCCACAGAGGCTTGGACAGGCGCAGCAGCAGGAAGGCGTTGGGGGTGACGTAGTGGCCGAAGGCCTCGATCAGCGCCCCGAAGTCGGTCGCCAGGCCGTTTCCCACCTGCAGCCAGGGATTGCCGCTCACCAGCAGGGTGTCGTAGCCGGACTGCTCGAAGGCCCTGGCGATGGTGCGCTCACCCTCGGCCAGGGCCCAGCCCTCGTAGTGGGCGCCGTGGGCTCCGGCGTAGCGCCCTGTGAGCACGGTGCCGTGGCCCGGTAGGCTCCAGCAGCCGTTGGCCCAGGCCCGAAAGCTCGTGCCCCGGGCGGCCAGGGCGTCCAGAGTCGGGCTGGTGTCGCGGGGGTAGCCGTAGGTGGACAGGTGGTCGCGCCGCACGGTGTCGAGCACCACCAGCAACACCGACTGCCGGCTGGCGACCTCAGCGCTGGACCAAGCCCAGGGCCGACGGGTACGCAGCCCCGCCGCGACCAACCCGATCAGCAGCGCCGAGAAGAAGACCACCCGAAAGACGGTGCGCCCTCGGCTGGGCTTGCCGGGGTAGCGCCAGCGCATCCAGGTCAACAGCCCGCAGATGATCAGCACCGGGGTCAGCAGCAGGCTGCCGTCCACCCACAGGCTGGCGCCAGCCAGCAGCGCCACTCCGAGCCCGATGATCCAGTTCGGGCGGGCCCGCACTCGGGGCACCAGACCCAGCGCACCACCCACCACCAGCGCAAACACCGCAGCCCCGGCCGCCGCGGCCAGCAGCCAGATCAGGTAGCCCTCGCTGGCTTCGCCTGGCGACAGCAGCACGCCGCCGAAGAACTCGAGCACCAGCAGCCAGCCGAAGAGGCGAAGCAGGTGCACCGCAGGATGCGGGGGTGAAGGCGGAGAGGAGGAGGCCATGAG
>CAZHIK010000337.1:0-8847 GCA_964532635.1 uncultured Enterobacterales bacterium | reverse complement strand
GAGCACGGCGAGCACAGCCACGCCTACTTCGCCTACGAGTCCACCCTGCGGGTGCCCCTGGTGGTCTGGTCCGGTGCAGCGGTGCGCGAGCTGGGCCGGAGCGGACGGACGGTGCCGGGCTCGGTGTGGATCGACGACATCGCCCCCACCCTCACCGAGCTGGCTGGACTCGAGGCCTGGGACAGCCCCGCCCGTTCCCTGCTGCCCGCCATGGACGGCGAGCCCGTCCCGCCCCGGCGCGTGGGCATCGAGTGCGTCCAGCCGGCCAACAGCTACGGCACCGTCCCCGTCTTCGGCGTGATCGACGAAGCGGGGACGGCCTGGTACGACCTGCCCCGCCCGGAGCGCTACGACCTGTCGAAGGATCCACAGCAGCTCGACAACAGCTGGGCCGGGTCCTTCCAGGCCGACCTGGATCGGGCCCTCGAGGGGATCGACTGGAACTGGGCGCCCCGCAGCGAGACCATCGACGCCGAGACCCAGCAACGGCTGGCGGCCCTGGGCTACCTCAGCGGAGAGCAGCGCGAAGGTGAGCGCCCGGATCCCAAGGACCTGGCGAGCATCCTCACGGACCTGGACCGGCCCCCCGGTCGCACCCACGAGCAGGCCTGGGAGGCCTCGGCCATGCTGCTGGAGCGCTACGGCCCCACGGTGGCCGTCGAGGGGCACCGCGCCACCCTGCTGTCCCGCCTGGGCCGCCATGCCGAGGAGATCGCTCTGCTGGAGGCCTCTCCGGCCACGGCCCAGTCGGCCCTGCTCCAGGCTCGGCTCGACCAGCTACAAGCCGAGCGCGCAGAGAAACAAGCCCTCGCCCCGCGTATCCGCCAGGCCATGGCCGAGAATCCCGACGACCCCGTGGCGGCAGGCGACCTGGCCTCCACCCTGTTGTGGCTCGAAGAGCTGGACGAAGCGGAGGTCCTGTACCGGGGTGTGCTCGAGCGCCACCCCCAGGACCGCTACGCCATCACGGGCCTGACCCGCCTGCTGCTGCGCCGGGGGCTCCCCGACCAGGCCGTCACCCTGCTGCGAGAGCACGCCCCCCCGGGGGACCTCGGCGCCCTGTGCGAGCTGGCCAGGCTCGAGCTGCTGTACACCGACTTGGCCGAACAGGGTCAACAGCACCTGTACACCTGCCTCGAAGCCGGCGGCCGCCCGTCGAACTTCATGTATCGGATGGTGGACCCCGAGCTGTTCCGACGGTGGGCCTCCGAAGGCTCCATGGATGGCGGGAGCCCTCCCGGGTGATAGAGGGCCGGCCGCCAGAGGTGATCCATGCCCAATCCAGCCATCCCCCGTGACGACGTCCACCGCCTCGCCGAGGCCTGCTCCGATGATCCCCAGGCCTTCGAGTCCGTGGCCGTGCGCCTGAGTCGCACCCAGCGCCGCGTGGGCCGCTTCGTCGAGGCCAACGCCCGTGAGCTCGGTCCCCAGTCCGCCCAGATCGCCCTGTACATGTCCGCCGTGTGCATGCGCATCTTCGAGCAGATCGGCGGCCGGATGCAGAAGGTCAATGGCCGCGACCTCGATCAGGCCACCGCGCGCATCTCCGAGGTCGCCGCGGGCCTGTACCCCGCCGACGACGACTTCCCCGCGCGCTGCAAGGCCGTGGAGTGGCGCGCCCAGCCCCACCTGCTCGACGAGGTGCTCTGGGCACTGTTCGAGAAGGAAGAGCGCGAGGAAGGCGAGGTCGACCTCGAGGCCGACAACAGCGCACTGGTCTACTTGACCATGTGGGCCGTGGTCGAAGCCCTCGACAGCCGCTGGAGCCCGCCCAAGGGCTACACCGGCGACGCTGACTAGCGACCCACCACGCCCTGCAGCCAGCTCGCATAGGCCGGCAGCGACTCGTCGATCTCGAGCGCGATGACCTTCGGGACGTCGTAGGAGTGCAGCTCCGGAATGCGCTCGAGCAGACGTGGAACCAGGCGTTCCTCGGTCTCCATCAGCAGCAGTGACTCCTCGTCACGGCAGATTCGCCCCTCCCACCAGTAGTGCGAGCGCACCGTCGGAAGGATGTTGCCACAGCCCACCAGCCGCTCTTCGAGCAGCGAATCGAGCAGGGAGGAAGCCTCGTTGGGAGAGCAGCTGACGATCACGAGTCGCATCCGGAAATACTCCGATTTGTCTTGTTTCCAGTAGATTCCAACGGATCGATCCGCTACGATCGGGGGGCCCCACGCGACCGAGGAGCAGCCCGTGCTCCCAGGTCGTAACCGACCCGTGCATTGCCCGAGGCGCTCGCCGTCGGCTATGCTCTGGAGTCGGATCAGTCTCTTCCGAGGTCGGAATGCCCGTCTTCGCATACGAAGGTCAGACTTCCTCAGGCGAAAGCCGGAAGGGTGAAGTCGAAGCCAAGGACGACGCAGCGGCACGTCAGAAGCTGCGCCAGATGCAGATCAGCCCCACCAAGCTGTCCAAAAAGGGCGCTGGGCTGAGCATGGATCTGAGCAGCATCCCCATCCCCAACTTCCTCAAGCCTTCGGTCAAGACCAAAGACCTCGTCATCTTCACTCGTCAGTTCGCCACGATGATCGACTCCGGCCTGCCGCTGGTGCAGTGCCTCGAGATCCAGAGCCAGCAGGCGCCCAACCCCACCTTCCGTGACGAGCTCAAGGTCATCAAGGAAGCCGTCGAGTCCGGCTCCACCTTCGCCGACGCCCTGCGCAAGTTCCCCAACACCTTCGACGAGCTGTTCCAGAACCTCGTCGCCGCCGGCGAGGTCGGCGGTATCCTCGACACCATCCTCAACCGCCTCGCCACCCACCTCGAAAAGGCCGACAAGCTCAAGCGCCAGATCAAGGGCGCCATGACCTACCCGGCCGTGGTCTCCGTGGTCGGTGTCGCCGCCATGGTCATCCTGCTCATCAAGGTGATCCCCACCTTCGAGACCATGTTCGCCGAGATGGGCGCATCCCTGCCGGGTCCCACCCAGTTCATGGTCGACCTGTCCCGCTGGCTGCGCGCCAACGGCTTGTACGTGCTGGGTGGCTCTGTCGTCCTGGTGTTCGCCCTTCGCTACGCCTACAAGACATCCGCCGGGCGGCAGTTCTTCGACAAGTTCTTCCTCCACGTCCCGGTCTTCGGCGATCTGATCACCAAGTCTGCCACCGCCCGCTTCACCCGTACCCTGGGCACCATGGTCTCCTCGGGCGTGCCCATCCTCGACGCGCTGGACATCTGCGGCAAGACCTCGGGCAACAGGGTCATCGAGGACGCCATCGCCACCGCTCGCGACTCCATCGCAGAGGGCCGCACCATCGCCGAGCCGCTCATGGCCACCAAGGTCTTCCCAGACATGGTCTGCCAGATGATCAGCGTCGGCGAGGCCACCGGTGCGCTGGACGTCATGCTCAACAAGATCGCCGACTTCTACGAAGAAGAGGTGGATCAGGCGGTCGACAACCTCACCGCCATGATCGAGCCGATCATCATGGTGGTCCTGGGCGGCGGCGCCGGCGCCTTCGTCATCTCCATGTACCTGCCCATCTTCACCATGGCGTCGGGCATCCACTAGCCGGCCGCCCCGCGGCAGAGTCGCTGTGACCACAGCCCCCGCCATCGAAGCCGACAGGGTCGACGCGCCCTCGGCTCCCGTCAGCCCGCAGTCCGCAAGGAGCGGAGTCACCACCTACATCTTCATCCGCTTGGTGTTGGTGTCGGTGCTGTTCCTCTGGGCCGCCTGGACCGCCTTCGAGCACCCCGAGGACCTGCTCTCCCTGAACCGGCTCTTCATCCTGGCGGGGGTGACCTTCCTGTTCATGGGGGTCAGCGCGGCCATGGTGCGTCGCTACGGTGGCCGCCGGGCCTTCGTCCTGGTGCAGCTGCTGTTCGACTCCGCGCTGGTCACCATCTTCGTGCAGCTGACCGGTGGACTCCACTCGGTCTTCTTCATCCTGTACTTCATGAACATCGTCGCAGCGGCCATCCTGGTCCCGCGGCGCCGCGCCGGCCTGATGATCACGGCCGTCAACGCCCTGGCCTTCGTGGTCTCCACCTTCCTGGTGGCCTTCTTCGTGTCCAAGCAGCCCCTGACGGGGGCGGGCATGGCCTCGCTGTACATGGACATGTTGCTGCGGGTCTTCGGCTTCGTGCTGATCGGCTTCCTCACGAACCAGCTGGCGGTCCGCACCCAGCAAGCGGACGCCGCCCTGGCCCTGCAGCAGGAGACCACCCGGGTCCTGGAAGAAGAGCACGGCCTGATCGTGCAGAGCGTGCTCTCCGGCATCGTGACCGTGGACGACCAGGGCGTCATCCAGTCTGCCAACCCCGCGGCCCTGGCTCGGCTCGGCACCTGCGAAGGCCGGCCGCTGTCCGCAGTGCTGGCGGGTCTGAAGCGCTACACGGACGGTCAGGAGATCACCCTGCGGGGACCCGAGGAGAACCTCACCCTGCTCTGCTACCGCAGCCCCCTGGGCATGTCCGGCGGTGAGGTCATCGTCTTCGAAGACGTCACCGCGCTGCGCCGGTACGAAGGCGAGCGCAAGCGCGAGGAGCGCCTGGCCGGTGTCGGCCGCATCGCCGCGGGCATCGCCCACGAGATCCGCAACCCCCTGGCCAGCCTGTCGGGCGCCATCCAGCTGCTCAAGGATGAGCACGAGGGCCCCCTGCTCGACATCGCCCAGCGCGAGGTGCTGCGGCTCAACGACCTGGTGGGCGAGTTCCTCGAGTCGGCCCGGCCCATCGAGCTGCGCATCGAGCAGGTCTCGGTCTCCACCATCGTGGACGACGTGGTGCAGGCCTTCGGTCGAGACCCGCGCTACGGAGAGCAGGTCGACATCGTGGTGGCGGAAGAAGACGACGACGACGGGCGGGCCGAGGTCGACGCCGATCGCCTCCGGCAGATGCTGTGGAACCTGTTGCTCAACGCCGCCCAGGCCATGCCGGAGGGGGGTACCATCCACCTCCGGGTGCACTTCGAGCAGCTGAGCCTCACCATCGAGGTCCGCGACGAGGGTACCGGCATCCCCGCGGACGAGGTGGGCAAGATCTTCGACCCCTTCTACACCACCCGTCAGGGTGGCACCGGGCTGGGCCTCGCCAACGTGGACCGACTGGCACGAGCCCACGGGGGCTCGGTGAGCGTGCGGTCCAGGTTCGGAGCGGGTACCAGCTTCATCCTGGACTTCCCGCGTCACCAGGCTCCTGGTGAGCCCCGTAGTCCCGACAGGGAGAGAGCATGAGCAAGCAACGCATCCTGGTGGTCGATGACGAGCGCTCGATGCGCGACTTCCTGGGCATCCTGCTGCAGCGGGAGGGCTACGACGTCGAGAAGTCCGGCACCGCCGAGGCGGGCCTCGAGGCCTTCGAGAGCAATCCCCACGACCTGGTGCTCACCGACCTCAACCTGCCCGGCATGAGCGGGCTGGACCTGCTGAAGCTCCTCAAGACCAGAGCAGCGTCGAGCGCTCGCGACGTCCCGGTCATCATGATCACCGCCTACGGCACCGCGGCCACCGCCGTCGAGGCCATGAAGCGGGGCGCCTTCGACTACGTGATGAAGCCCTTCAACAATGACGAGCTCAAGCTGCTCGTGCGAAGGGCTCTCGACATGCGGGCTCTCGAGGAAGAGAACCTGCGCCTCAAGACCGAGCTGCGGGATCGCTACCACTACGGCAACCTGGTGGGCTCGAGCACCGCAATGCAGGAAGTCTACGCGCTGATCGAGCGGGTCAAGGATACCCGCATCAACTCACTGATCATCGGCGAGAGCGGCACGGGCAAGGAGCTGGTGGCCAGGGCCATCCACTTCAGCGGGGTGCGCCGGGACAATCCCTTCGTCGCGGTCAACTGCGGTGCCATCCCCGAAAACCTCATCGAGAGCGAGCTGTTCGGCTACAAAAAGGGCGCCTTCACCGGGGCCGAGCGAGACAAGATCGGCTTCTTCGCCGCCGCCGACAAGGGCACCATCTTCCTGGACGAGATCGGCGAGATGCCCCTGCTCACCCAGGTCAAGGTGCTGCGAGCCATCCAGGAGAAGAGCGTCACGCCGGTGGGCAGCACCGAGGAGCGCAGCGTGGACGCCCGCATCCTGGCAGCGACCAACAAGGACCTCGAGGCCGAGGTGCGCCAGGGCAACTTCCGCGAGGATCTCTTCTACCGCCTCAACGTCATCACCATCCGGGTCCCACCGCTGCGGGAGCGCCGCGCCGACATCATCGAGCTCGCCCGTCACTTCATCACCCGCTACGCCGGTGAGTACGACAAGCCCATCGATGGCATGACCCCCGACACCGCGCGCCTGCTGCAACACTACGGCTTCCCAGGCAACGTCCGCGAGCTCGAGAACCTGATCGAGCGCTCCGTGGCCCTGGCCCCGGGCACCCGCATCACCGCCGACCTGCTCCCGGACAAGTTCCGACCCAAGGACGACCTCTCCCTCGAGGAAGGCCAGGCCAACTTCCCTTCGGAAGGCATCGAGCTGGACGAGCGCATCCGCTCCTACGAGTACACCTGGCTCACCCGGGCTCTGGACGAAGCTGGCGGCAACAAGACCCGCGCGGCGGAGCTGCTCGGCATGAGCTTCCGCTCCTTCCGCTACCGGCTGCAGAAACACGGCATCAGCACCGACTAGCTGAACCCTCGAAGTGGATCCGAGCCGCCCTGCTTGACCCGAGCAGCGGGGACTGACACGAATTGTCGGCGCTGACAAATTTTGTCAGCACATCGTTGACGCTTTTCGACATGGTTTGACGATTGCAGCCGAAAAACGACGTTCTACCGTTTGACACAACCTTGGCACGCATCTTGATGAAGACACGGGCGGTCCTACGAGAACCACCCCCAAAACACCCCCACGGAGAAAGAACCATGAAGAAGGGCTTCACCCTCGTCGAGCTCATGATCGTCGTCGCCATCATCGGCATCCTCGCCGCGATCGCCATCCCGAACTTCGTCGACATGCAGTACCGCGCCAAGCGCGCTGAGATTCCGCCCAACGTGGACGGCATCAAGACTGCTGAGATCGCCTACGAGGCCGCCTTCGACGCCTTTATCGACGTCGCTGCCCACCCCGGCACCGCCCCCACCAAGGCTGCTGTGACCTGGGCCGCCGGCTCCGGCTACGACACCCTGGGCTGGGAGCCCTCCGGTAACGTCCGTGGCCAGTACGCCGTCTCCGGCGCCAGCTCCACCGACTTCCTCGTCACTGGCACCTCCGATGTGGACGGCGACGGCACCCGCGCCACCTACACCGCCACCAAGTCCATCTCCGCTACCCTGGACACCGCTGACCTGCAGGTCTACTAGTCCCAGCTAGCGAGTCAACGAGCCGGCGGCACGCGCGTGCCGCCGGCTTTCGTTTGTGGGGAGGGCCCCGTCGTATTCCGCCTCCGTGGCGGTTCGTGCGATGGGGGCTGGACAGCGCGCCGCTTAGGCTCTATCACTTGGAGATCGGGCCTGGGCCGGAGGGGCCCGCCCTGGAGCGCAAGAGCAACGCCAATCCATGTCACAGCACCACCACGAACGGGAGCTCCCTCCCACCGCTGACGAGCGTCCTCCGACCATGGTCGAGGAGGAGCAGCGGCTACTCGCCGAGAACCGCCACGTGCTACTCGAGCACCCTCTGGGGGCAGGCGCCACCGACCAGGAGGTGCTGGCCGAGATGAGCGCCCTGCGCGACGCGGTGGGCACAGCCAAGAACGAAGACCTGGGATCCCTCTTCCAGCAGTACGACCAGTTGGCCAAGCGAGTGCTCCAGCTGCAGGCTCGCTCCGGGCAGCTCCAGGTGGATCCCGACTGCCCCTACTTCGCGCACCTGGCACTGGCCGACCAACGCGGCACCCGCGACCTCTTCCTGGGTCGGGCCACCCGGCTCGACAACGGCCTTCGCATCGTGGACTGGCGCAACGCCCCGGTGAGCGGAGTCTTCTATCGCTACCGCGAGGGTGAGGAGTACGAGGAGCAGGTGGGCGAGATCCTGCTCGAGGGCCGGGTCGTGGCTCGCCGCACCCTGGGCATCACCGCCGGAGAGCTGCACCGTGTGGACTCCGACAGCGAGACCTGGGTGCTCGAGGATCGAGCCTGGTCCACGGTGCCCCAAGGCCGTACCCGGCTGGCGGGCGGCGCCGGCAGCGCCTTCCGCGTACAGGAAGGCCCCGCCCGGCTTGGCACAGGCCAGCGCCTCAGAGCCGACAAGCACCTTCCGGAGATCGCTGCCCTCATCGACCCTGCTCAGTTCGAGCTGATCACCCTGCCCTCGAGCGGCCTGGTGGCCATCCGAGGCGGGGCGGGGAGCGGCAAGACCACCGTCGCCCTGCACCGCATCGCCTACCTGGCCTACGCCCAGCCTCGGCGCTTCCACCCCCACCGCATGATGATCATGGTGTGGGGTCGGGCGCTCAAGGCCTACGTGGCCCACGTGCTGCCCGCTCTGGGCGTCGAGGGCGTGCTGGTCACCACCTGGGAGGACTGGGCGCGCAAGATGCGAATCCGCCACTTCGGCCGCCTCCCACGGCACGCCCGGGATGACACCCCCAGCCTGCTGTCGAGGCTCAAGCTCCACCCCGGGCTCGCCAGCATCATGAAGCGCCGCATCATGAACCGCGACGCCCAGCCCAAGGCCCTCGAAGCCCTGGACGACTTCATCAGCCTGCTGGCGGCCGGGCCCGAGGTGGCCCGCGAGCTGAGGCAGGCCCACCCAGAGGACTTCAGCCTCCAGCAAGCGGAGCACGCTGGACGCCATATGCAGGATCAGGCATCGGGACTGCGAGCCTGGCTCGAGGGCGATCGCGACCAACCCGACCTGCTGGATCCCGAGGACGATGCGCTGCTGCTGCGCTGCTGGCAGCTACGGGTCGGTCCCCTACGCTCCCGGCGTCAGCGCAACCTCTCCTACGCGCACCTGGTCAT
>CAZHIK010000336.1:0-8859 GCA_964532635.1 uncultured Enterobacterales bacterium | reverse complement strand
CGATGACCATGGCGATGCACCGGGCCAGCCCGATCATGATGAGCCCCACCATGTACTCGGGCATGTCGTGCAGGAAGACCACCGCCAGCACGAACATCAGGATGGGACCCACCACCCAGTTCTGCACCAGGGACAGGCCCAGGATGCGCCAGTCCCGAAACACCCGGCCCATCTCCTCGTACCGCACCTTGGCCAGGGGCGGGTACATCATCAGGATGAGTCCCACGGCGATGGGGATGGAGGTGGTGCCCACCGAGAACTTGTTCAAGAACGGCACGATCTGCGGGAACAGCCAGCCGCTGCCCACGCCGATGGCCATGGCCAGGAAGATCCAGAGGGTGAGGTAGCGGTCCAGGAACGACAGGCGCTTGGGGGCGGGCGCGGTCATGGAACCTCCAGCGGGGAGCAGCACGGAGAGACGCGACATCGCGTTATGCGAATGACCGCACCCGCACAAGCCACGAGGCCCGGATGACCCACCGTTTCGTGAGCCCCGGCATGCACATCGACGGGCTGTTCTTCCTCACCCCGACCGAGACCCTGGCGGAGATCGGGGCCGGGGCGCTGGTGCTCGACATCCGGGAACCCTACGAGATCATGGGCCGCACCGTGGCCGTCGGCGAGGTGCTCGCCCTGCGGCGCTCTCGCCTGGCCGATGGCATCGCTGAGCTGCCGCGGGATCGAGGGATCATCATCGTGGACTCCACCGGCATGCGAGCCCGCGCGGCCGCGAGGCTCCTGGCCGAGCACGGGCTCGAGCGGGTGGCGATCCTGGCCGGCGGGCTGGTGGAGTGGCACCGCGGCGGCCACCCCACCGACGTGGACGTGGGCGGCCTGCCCATGGGAGGCTGTGCCTGCCAGCTCAAGCCCATCGGTGGGGGCCAGCCGAAGGACTGACGCTCCCGGGGCGACTTCTTCGGTGACACGGTGACAGCTGCGCGCTCCTTCGGTGTCCCAGCACACGACAGCGCCGCGCACGTCGCGCGGCCACTCCGGAGGTGTACGCATGGCTGGCAAGACGATCTGGACCCTGATCCCCTTCTCACTCCTGGCGGTGGGCTGCTTCCCCGAAGCAAAGCTGATCGATCGGATCGACGACGCGCTGCCCGCCGAGGGCGTCACTCTCCTGGACGTCGTGGTGGGCGCAGGCGACCTGCGGGTCGAGGGCATCGAGGGCCTGGAGGAGATCCAGGTCGAGGTGCGCGTCTACTCCCAGAGCGGGGACTGCGAGGCCGACGAGGAGATCCTCGAGGGCATGAACTACGAGCTGTACGCAGCCGACGACGGCGAGGCTCGGCTGTGGGTGGACCTCGAGGACGAGTGGTGGGGCTACTGGGCCGACGTGACCATCCAGGCCCCGGCCGAGCTGGCGCTGGAGATCCGCGACAGCACCGGCGACATCGACATCTCCAGCTTCGCCGCCCTGGAGCTGGACGACGAAAACGGCGACGTCGACATCGAGTACATCACCGGCGACGTGGAGATCGAGGACGGCACCGGCGACATGCGCCTGGCCCACATCGGTGGCGCCTTGACCATCGACGACGGCAACGGCGACCTGGACATCCGTGACGTGGCCGGCCCTGTGCAGCTGTTCGACGGCAGCGGCGACACCTGGCTCGAAGAGGTGTACGCCGACGTGCTCATCGAGGACGGAAACGGCGATCTGGACATCCGCAAGATCGACGGTGACGTGGCCATCCAGGACGGCTCGGGCGACATCGACGTCCGCGATGTCAGCGGCACCGTGAGCATCCGCGACGGCAACGGCGACATCCACGTGGAGAACGTGGGCGACCTCGAGGTCGTCGAGGATGGCAGCGGCGACATCGACTGGGACTGAGGTCCCAGCGAGGCTGCTACAGCCGGCGCCCCATTCGGTCGAAGGAGTTCACCTCGGTGGAGCAGACGTTCTTGAGGTGAGCCGCGACCCGCTTGACGTACCGGAGCAGCAGCACGAGCGCGACCAGATCGCGAGGCACGGTGTTGTCGTCGGACTCGTAGCGGATGGCGAGCCGGATGTGGCTGTCGCACTGCATCGAGATGCGCTGGTAGACCGCCAGGCCCTTCTCGGCCAGCTCCCGCTCGCCGCCCAGGATCACGTCGTGGGTGATGGCGAACAGACGCCCGGTGGCCTCGAGGGCTTCCTCGACCGCGGAGGTGTACTCACCGAAGTCGAGCGAGCGGGGGAACATGGCGTCGAGCTCGGCGAGGTTCTTGGTGTAGTCGCCGATGCGCTCGAGATCGATGACGATGTTGAGCAGCCGTAGGCCCGAGAGCAGGTCCTTGCCCTGGGACAGGGACAGAGCCTCGAAGACCTTCCTGCGCACATCTTGCTGGCCCTGGTTGACCTGCTGATCCAGCAGACGCAGCTTGTCTTGCACCGGCGGATTGGCATCCTCACGCAGGGCTTGGACCGCGATGCGGAACATCTCCTGGGTGGTGCGGAGCATCTCGAGGGCCCGCGCGCGGGACGCGTCGACCAGCGAGGGTTCCTTGAGCAAGCCGAAAAAGCCAGGGGCCATGACATCCTCCGCGCTGCGCAGTCGCGGTGTGGACTGGGGATATCACGGCGGGGGACCGATGGCGGCCCGCGACATCGCCAGGTCCCAGACCACCCCTGGCAGCCAGTACACCGCGGCGCAAAAAGCCGCAGGGACACTGGCGCGCCGGCCACAACAGGCTAGACCGCTCACCTCGCGCAGCCCCGCCGCGGGGAGAACCGCTCGATTCGGCATCTTCCACGGATAAACGCCATGAATCAGACAGCGCGAAGCTGGATCGTCGGCCTTGGGAAGGCTGCCGGCTTCCTGCTGGCGCTCAACGTGTTCTTCGTGGCCATCAAGCTGCTGGGCGCGTTCAAGAGCCTGGGCTCCGGCTACGGCGAGGTGCTGATCCAGGACCTGGCCCAGAACCCGCTCATGGGCCTGCTGGTAGGCATCCTGGTCACCTCGCTGATCCAGAGTTCGTCCACCACCACATCCATCACCGTCGGCTTGGTGGCTGCGGGGGTGCTCGGGGAAGATCCGGCCACAGCCCTGAAGCTGGCCATCCCCATCATCATGGGCGCCAACATCGGCACCTCCATCACCGCCACCCTGGTGTCCCTGGGCCAGGCCAGCCAGCGCAACGAGTTCGCCCGCGCGTTCGCCGCGGCGGTCGCACACGACGCCTTCAACTGGTTCACGGTGCTGGTGTTGTTGCCGCTGCAGATCTTCACCAACTTCCTCGGCCACGGCGCGCTGTTCATGGCCGAGGCACTGCAGGGCGTGGGCGGGCTGAAGTTCACCAGCCCCCTCAAGTACCTGGTCGGGCCCCAGACCAAGCTCGTCAAGGGCTGGTTCGCCGACTCACCGGCACTGGTGAAGTTCGTGGTGATCCTGTTCCTGGCCTACGTCTTCTTCAACGCCTCCACCTGGCTGGCCAAGCGGGTCCGGGACGACAAGCGCACGGCCGTCTTCATCTTCCTCTTCTCGGTCACTGTGGCGGGCATCGCCACCTTCGTCAGCACCCACAGCGAGCACATCTTCACCGACACCACCGCGGTGTTCCTCACCGGCCTGGGGCTGCTCTTCGTGGCGCTGGCCAGCATCGTGGGCATCATGCGCTCCGCGGTGCTGGATCGAGTGCAGCGGGTCTTCGACGCCTACATCTTCCGCACGGGCCTCAGGGCGCTGCTGTTGGGCACCGTCCTCACGGCTCTGGTGCAGTCGTCCTCGGTCACCACCTCCCTGGTGGTCCCCCTGGCGGGTGCGGGGCTGTTGAGCCTGCGGCAGGTGCTGCCCTACACCATGGGCGCCAACATCGGCACCACCATCACCGCCATCCTGGCCGCCCTGTCCCTGGGTGAGATCACCGGCGTAGCGGTGGCCTTCGCCCACCTGCTGTTCAACATCTGCGGTATCAGCATCTTCTGGCCGCTTCAGCGGGTGCCCATCTGGGCGTCGGAGCAGATGGGCAAGCTGGCCACCAAGCACGTGGCCTGGCCCATCGGTATCGTCCTGGGTGCCTACCTGGGGCTGCCGATCCTGGCAGTGATCCTGTCGCGCTGATCCAGAGCGACTGGATCAGAGCAACGACAGCTGTGCCCGCCCCCGCGGCGGCGGCATGTCCGCGACGGCTTCGTGGATGACCGGGATGGCTCGGGGGTCCAGGTCTTTGACGTTGTGGAGTTCTTGGCGCTGCACCAGCTCGCGGAAGCGCTGCTCTATCTGCTGCCAGGCGTCGGGGCTGCGACGGCGACCGAGGCCTTGCAGCCGAGCCTTGGCCCAGCGCTGCAGCGCCGAGCCGCTGCGGCCCATCCACGGGGCGTGGTGGCCACGCCGGGCGCGAGCGGCTTGGCGATGCTCGAGCAGCACGGCGGCTTCGATGTACTGGGGGACCAGGCCCGCGAACACGGCCCGCGGGATCCGATCGGGCAGGCCGATGCGATCGAGGATGCCGCGCACACGATCCTCGAGGCGGCGGTAGTAGCGGGGCTCGGCGCCGCCGGCGGGATGCTCGGCCTGGTAGACCCGCTGGTAGCCGGGCACAAGGGTGGAATCGCAGCGCTGTACCGCATCGAGGAAGCACTGTTTCTGGACCCCGGGGCGCAGGGTGAGGCCGGACCAGAGCACGAAGTCGACCCCGGCGTCTGCCGCGCGCTGGAGCAGGGCTTCGACGGCGGCGGGCTGATCGGAGATTCCCGGCAGCAGGGGCATGGCCATCACCCCGGTGACCAGGCCGCGGGCCTTGGCGGCCGCCAGCACCGCGAAGCGCCGCGAGATGGGCGAGGCCCCTGGCTCGAGGCGCTGGCGGAGGGAGTCGTCCACACACTGGATGCTGAAGCTGACGATGGCCCGCGAGCGGCGGTGGATGTCGACGAGCAGATCGAGATCGCGCTCCACAAGGGCGGACTTGGTGAGCACGTGGACCGGGATGGCCCGCTCGTGCAGCAGCTCGAGGGCCCCCCGGGCCAGGCGATGCTCGACCTCGGCCGGCTGCCAGCTGTCGGACACGCCCCCGCCCAGGAAGGCGAAGCCCGGCTCGGGGAGGCGCCGCAGCTCCCGCGCCAGCAACCGCAGGGCGTTGGACTTGACCACGATGTCGCGCGCGAAGTCCCCTGCCACCTGGTAGCGCTCGGCGCGACCGTCGCAGTACGCGCAGGCGTGCTCGCAGCCTCGGTAGAGGTTCATGCCGTAGCGCGCCATGAACCACGAATCCGTGAAGCCCTGGTCGCGCAGCAGGGTGCGCGCAGGCTCGAGGTGGTGGGTGACAGCCAGTGCCTCGTTCATGAAGGTTCAATAGCGACCTCCGGACTCCCGTGGCGGACAGAAACTGTCCAGGCGACCTATCCCTCCGAGCCGCCCGCCCTTCCGGCCCACGGTATTTGGTAGAGTCAGAGACATGTCCCGCCTCCCGTTGACATCGATCTTCACGGCCATCTTCGGAGCGTGCTCCCCACAACCCGAGCCCGTGCCCGTGCCGACGCCGCAGCTGGAGCCCCCAGCGGCTCCCATCACCGCTCCCACCACCGCGGCCCCCCTGGCCGCGCAAGCCCTGAAGGCCTACCTGGAAGATTCCGAGGGCCACAGCATCACCAAAGCCGAGCTCCAGGCCGTGCGAACCGAGCTCGAGGCAGCGCTGGCCGAGGCCTCCTGCGACACCCACTTGCTGCGCCTGGCCACCGTCTTCGCCCTGCTGGACTGCGAGCCCCACTGGCCCTCCACCCCCGGCGACGGCTGCGGCGACGCCCGAGCCCACATCGACAGGTGGAACACCTGCGCGCCTCAGGCCCGCAAGGGCCTCAACGAGGAGCTGTGGGAGGTCAAGATCACAAGCGGGCTCGAGGGCGCACTGGTCTACGCCCAGATCCAGGGGGAGCATCGCGCCGACGGAGACGAGTGGCTCGGCTACCAGACCTCGCTGCTGTACGAGCAGGAACGTCACCAGGAGGTCCTGGACTACGGCCAGCGCATCCGGGCCTCCCTCGGGGACAACACCGTCGGGCACAAGCGGGTCCTGGAGTACATGGGGCGGGCCGCCAAGGCCCTTGGCCGCATCGAGGAAGCCGAGTCCTACTTCCAGCAAGCCATCGACATCGTCGCCGGCTCCGAGCACCTGGACGAGCAGGTCTTTGCGCCCTGCCCACACCTCGCCCTGGGCACCATGTACCGCGAACAGGGTCGCGCACAGGACGCCCTGGGCGTCTTCGTCGAGGGCTCCGCCCTGCCCGGCGAGACCCGCGAGATGACCCTCGACGCGATGCGGATGGCACTGGAGGTCCAAGACTTCGAGACGGCTCTGTTGATGCACGAGCGAAGCCTCGAGTTCCTGCCTGAGGTCCAGCACCACGCGCAGCTCAAGAACATCGAGAACAACATCACCAGCGCCCACTTCGGGCGTACCGAGCCAAGCTGCGCTGCCCAGCTCGACGCAGGGGTCGCCGCCTTCGACGACATGCGCATCCGCGAGGCCCAGGCGCTGGCCAGGATGGGCTCCAGCCACTGCGAGGATCCCCGGCTCGAGGTCCTGGCCGCCTGGACAGTCCTGCTCATGGGAGACCGTCAGCTGGCGCGTGAGCGCTTGCGGGCTCTCGAGACCGACCACCCACAGCTCGCCTCCATCCCGGTCGGCCTCGCCCACGTGGCGGTCGCCGACCAGGACCGGGACGAGACCACCGCGCAGCTGCAGCGAGCCGAGTCGCTGCTGGCAGAGCAGGGGACGGCAAGCTCCGCCTCCTGGTCGGGCCTGGTCCTGCGAATGCACCAGCTGGCCCGTGGCTGGAGCGCGGCCAACCACGGGAACCACAGCTCTGCCCTCGCGTCCTTCGACGAGGTACTCGCCGCCAACCCCGACGACCGGCTCGGGCTGCTCGCTGCGGGCAACAGCCACATCGC
Organism: uncultured Enterobacterales bacterium; assembly: GCA_964532635.1. Taxonomy (GTDB): domain Bacteria; phylum Myxococcota_A; class UBA796; order UBA796; family JAFGLY01; genus CALDOK01. The sequence continues at coordinate 1,981 of CAZHIK010000336.1, read as the reverse complement.
CCTGGGCGACCTCGACCGAGCCCAAGCGCTGCTCGAACAGGCGCAGAGTCTGTATCCCAACGACAAGCACGCCAAGGCCGGGCTCGGACTCGTCTACTACCACCGGGGTGACAACGAGCGCTCGGCGGAGATGTTCCGCGGCGCCCTCAGCACCGAGCCCTTGTCCTACACCTGCCCCCACGAGGGCCTCGGCATGGTCTACCTGCGCGAAGGCGACACCGAACGGGCACAGGAGCACTTCGAGCGCGCCATCGAGATCAACCCGGACATCGAGTACGAGAAGTACAACGGGCTGGCCCGCATCCACATGTCCGCCGGTCGCTACTCCAAGGCCGAGACCCTGCTGCGCAAGTCCATAGAGAACTACCCCCACGACAACGAGGCTACGCAACTGCTCGAGGAGCTCGGGGCGCTGCAGAGCGGCGCGGTGAAGCACTGACTCCACCATCCGGGGCTTCGCCGCGATAGCTCTCCATCACCATGCCCTCCACGCCCTCCGACCTGCAGGTCCTGGATCACCTGGCCGACGCCGTGCTCACGGTGGATCGAGAGGGCCGCATCACCCGCTTCAACCGCGCGGCCGAGGCCCTGGTGGGCGTGTCGGCGACCCAGGCGCTGGGAGCACGCTGCCGCCGGGTGCTGGCCTCCGACGACCACGCCCTCGAGACCCTGCTCACCCAGGCCGCACTCCAGGACCAGCCTCTCCTCAACCGTGGCGTCTACCTCACCCTGGGCGACGGCCGGCGCATCCCGGTCTCCGTCACGGCCTCGGCCCTCACAGACGAAGCCGGTGCGGTGGTGGGTGCCGTGGGCACCGTCCGGGATCTCACCGGAGTGTTCGAGGGCTACCTCTCGGGCGCCGCCGGGGATCCCCGCGGCGATCTCCGCAAGTCCCTGCTGCGACTGTCCTCCTTCGCCGGGATCATCAGCCGCAACCACGCGATGCGCGACCTGTTCGCCATCCTGCCCGAGATCGCCGGCTCGACGGCCACCGTGCTCATCATGGGGCCCTCCGGCTCCGGCAAGGAGCTGTTCGCCCGCGCGGTCCACGAGCTCAGCCCTCGCAAGGGTGGCCCCCTGGTGGTGGTCAACTGCGGCGCCTTGCCCGACACGCTGCTGGAGTCCGAGCTGTTCGGCTACGTGCGAGGCGCCTTCACCGACGCCCGTCGGGACAAGCCCGGCCGCTTCCAGCAGGCCGACGGCGGCACCCTGTTCCTGGACGAGGTGGGCGACCTCTCCCCCGCCTTCCAGGTCAAGCTCCTGCGGGCGCTGCAGGAGGGCGAGGTCCAGCGGCTGGGGGCCCTGGAGCCCGAGCAGGTCGACGTGAGGGTGCTCTCCGCCACCCACCCCGACCTGGCCGAGCTGGTGCGCCAGGGTCGCTTCCGCGAGGACCTCTACTACCGGCTGCGGGTGCTCCCCCTCGTGCTGCCGCCCCTGAGGGAGCGGCCCGAGGACATCCAGCCGCTGGTGGACCACCACGTCGCCCGGCTGGTCGCCCGCACCGGTCGGCCGATCCGTGGCCTGAGCCCCGACGCGCTGGCCCTGCTCGTGGGGCACCGCTTCCCGGGCAACGTCCGGGAGCTGATCAACCTGCTCGAGCGGGCCTTCGTGCTGTGCCGCGGAGGGCTGATCGAGCCCGAGCACCTGCCCGCCGAGCTGGGCGTCGCCAGGCCGCCCCAGCGCGCCCCCGGCCGGCTCAAGCCGTCGGAGCACCGGGTGTTGCTGGCCGACGTGCAGCCGACCGGTCGCGCCTGGTTCTCCCGCGACCTCGCCGGCCCCGCCCGGCGGTTGACGGAGGCGCTGGAGGCACACGGCTGGAACCGCACCGCCACGGCGCAGGCCCTGGGCATCAGCCGGACGACCCTGTGGCGTCGGATGAAGGAGTACGGGCTCAGCTGAGCTCGTCTGAAACATCTCGAAACAAACAGGCTCGTCCAGAAACGCCGGGAAACGTGGCGTTTCGACGGGCGGGCGAGTCGCC
>CAZHIK010000335.1:0-8902 GCA_964532635.1 uncultured Enterobacterales bacterium | reverse complement strand
CGACGGCATGGAGATCACCCAGTTCACCTACTTCCAGCAGTGCGGTGGCTTCGACCTGGATCCCATCACGGTCGAGCTCACCTACGGCCTCGAGCGCCTGGCCATGTACCTGCAGGGCATCGACAACGTCTACGACCTCGAGTGGGTCAAGGGCGTCACCTACGGAGATGTCTTCCACCGCAACGAGGTGGAGCAGTCCAAGTACAACTTCGAGCTGGCCGACACCGGGGCGCTGCTGAAGCTCTTCGACGCCAGCTTCGCCGAGTGCAAGAAGCTGGCGGCGGCCGGGGTGGCCTTGCCCGCCTACGATCAGTGCATCGCCTGCAGTCACCTGTTCAACCTGCTCGACGCCCGGGGCGCCATCTCCGTGGCCGAGCGGGCCGAGTACATCCGCCGTATCCGGGACCTGGCCTGCGCCTGCGCGGCCGCCTGGCTGGGTGTGCAGAACGGGGAGGTGAAGTGATGTCGGTGGTTCAGCTGTTCATCGAGGTCCACTGCGAAGAGCTGCCCGCGGGTTGGGGCGCACCCGCCCAGAAGGTCTTCGCCAAGAACATCCAGAAGCTCCTCAAGGGTATCCCCCACGGCCGCGTGCGCACCTGGCACAGCACCCGCCGCCTGGCGGTGGCGGTGGATGATGTCGCCATTGCCAAGCCCAAGGTCGAGCAGGTGGTCACCGGTCCTCCGTGGGCCGTAGCCTGGCGCGACGGCGCCTGGACCAAGGCTGCCCAGGGCTTCGCCCGGGGCCGCAAGGCCAGCGTCGACGACCTGTACGAGCACCAGGGCCCCAGGGGTTCCGTGGTGGCGTTGAAGGTCATCCAGGGTGGTGAGGCCACCGCCGACACCGTGGCCGCCGGGCTCGAGCAGGCCATCCTGAACATCCCCTTCCGCAAGACCCTGCGCTGGGGCTCCCGTCCGGAGCGCTGGGCTCGCCCGATCCACGGGGTCTGCGCAGTGCTGGGCGGGGAGCGCGTCGTCGCTACGGTCGCCGGGCTCGCCACCCGCACCACGTCGGTGGGCCACCGCCGCTACCGCACCCCCTTCGTGGTCACCAGCGCCGAAGACTGGCTCGAGGAGCTGCGCGCCCACTACGTCATCGCCGACGCCAATGAGCGCAAGGCCACGATCGATGACGGGCTCCAGAAGGCCGCCGCCGAGCGCGGTGTGGTCATCGACCCCGATCCGGATCTGCTCGACGAGGTCAGTGACCTGGTGGAATGGCCCGTGGCCGTGGCTGGGGCGTTGCCCCAGCACCTGATGCACCTGCCCCCGCGCCTGCTCATCGAGAGCATGCGGGTGCACCAGCGCATCTTCGACACTCAGACCGAAGCCGGCGAGCTGTCCCCGGTGTTCATCACCGTCAGCAACAACCCCGACGGCGACGCCGACATCATCTCGGCTGGCAACACCCGGGTGCTCACCGCCCGTTTCGAGGACGCCCGCTTCTTCTACGACGAGGACCGCAAGCTCACCCTCGACGAGACCGCTACCGAGCTCGAGCGTATGCGCTGGGTCCGCGGGCTTGGCACCATGGCCGAGAAGGCCGCCCGCGTGGCGGCTCTGGGCCAGCAGCTCTGCGCTGTGGTCCCCGACGCTGATGCGGCCGCCACCGGGCGAGCCGGCGCGCTGTGCAAGGCCGACCTCTGCACCCACATGGTGGGCGAGTTCCCCGAGCTCCAAGGCCACGTGGGCATGCTCTACGCCCGCCACGGCGGCGAAGAGGAAGCCGTGGCCAAGGCCATCGAGGAGCACTACCTGCCGCGCTTCGCCGGCGACGGGCTACCCGCCACGCCCGCCGGCCGGGCCCTGGCCCTGGCCGATCGCCTGGACACCCTGGCCGGCTGCTTCTCCATCGGTATGGTGCCCAAGGGCTCCGCCGATCCCCAGGGCCTGCGCCGCGCCGCCAACGGCGTGATCGTCATCCTTCGAGACATGGGCGTCCCGGTGGACCTGGGCTGGCTCGCAGAGCAGGCCCTCGCGCCCTTCGGGGACAGGGCCCGCAAGAGCATCGCCGAGCTGCGCGACGATCTGCTGGTCTGGTTCCGCGCCCGCCTTCGCGCCCAGCTGCTCGAGGAGTACCCCACGGAAGTGGTAGACGCCGTGCTCGAGGCCGGTGGCGACTGCGCGGTGCGCGTGCCCCTGCGGGTCTCCGCACTGGCCGCCCTGGCAGCCAGCCCGGACTTCGGTCCGCTCCGCGGCACCTTCCGTCGGGTCATGGGCCTGTCCAAGGACCACGACGATCCCAGCTTCGACCCTGCGGTGCTCACCAATCCTTTCGAGCAGACCCTCGTTGATGCGCTCCAGGGAGTCTCCGAGCGGGCCGAGGCCTCCATGGCCCAGCTCGACTACGCCACCACCCTCGAGGTGATGGCCGAGCTGCGTGTTCCCGTGGATGAGCTGTTCGACGAGGGCCCCATGGTCATGTGCGAAGACCTCGAGGTCCGCGCCCACCGCCTGGGCCTGCTGCGCTCCGTGGCCGACCTGTTCCGGTCTGTGGCCGACTTCACCAGGCTCAGCGCCGAGGGCTAGCTCCCACACTTTCATCCCTTACACACCCCTCCCATCCCCACCCCCAAGCTCCCCGACGGGCGACCAGTCCTGGGGACCGACAACGAGAGAACATCGAAACATGTCGAACGTTCAGAACACCTACCTCTTCGCGAAAGGCCGTGAGTTCCCCTCCTTCGAGGGCATGACCAAGGATGAGATGAAGTCCCTGCTGGGTGGCAAGGGCTACGGTCTCTACCTGATGCACTGCGTCCTCGACGTGCGCTGCCCCGTCGTCCTCAACCTCCCGACCTTCCACGCCCACGGCCTCGACGACAACGGCCGCCTCCCCGCTGACATCGTGGCGGACGTCGAGGCTGGCTTGGCCGACATGGAGCAGGTGACCGGCAAGAAGCTGGGCGACCCCACAAACCCGCTGCTGCTCTCGGCCCGCTCAGGCGCCAAGTTCTCCATGCCCGGCATGATGGACACCGTGCTGAACATCGGCCTCACCGACGCGATCGTCGACACCCTGGCCGAGGGTGAGCTCGAGCGCTTCTGGCTCGACTCCTACCGCCGCCTGCTGCAGATGTACGGCGACGTCGTCGAGCAGATCCACGAGGACGGTGAGGATCCCTTCGAGCACGTGCTCGACAGCTTCAAGGCCGAGCGCAACGCCCAGACCGACCTGGACCTGACCGCCGCCGATCTCCGTGAGCTCATCAGCCGCTACAAGGCCGTCTATCTCCGCAACAACTGCGAGTTCCCCCAGGATCCAGTCGAGCAGGTCGTGCGCTCCGCCGAGGCCGTGTTCCGCTCCTGGGGCAACGAGCGCGCCGTCTTCACCCGTCGCCTCGAGGGCATCCCCGATTCCCTCGGCACCGCCGTGAACATCCAGGAGATGGTCTTCGGCAACAAGACCGAGCGCAGCGCCACCGGCGTGTACTTCACCCGCGACAAGGTCACGGGCATCAAGTCCGACGACAAGCTCGACGGAACCGTGCTCTTCCAGGCCCAGGGCGAGGACGTCGTGGCGGGTATCCGCAACTCCCTGCCCATGGAGGCCCTGCTCGAGCACCCCGATCCCGCGTTCCACGCCATCTACCACGAGATGAAGGAGACCGGAACCCGCCTCGAGAAGTTCCTGGGCAACATGCAGGACACCGAGTTCACCATCGAAGAGCAGAACGGCGAGCCCGTGCTGTTCTGGTTGCAGATCCGGGACGGCAAGCGCTCCGCCAAGGCCGAGAGCGTCATCGCCGCTCACCTGTTCGAGGAGGGCGTCATCACCCGCGAGCAGGCCGTGATGCAGGTCAACCCCGAGCGCTTCGAGGAGCTGCTGTTCCCGCAGATCGACGCCGCCGCGCGCAAGGCCGCCACCACCATCACCAGCGGCTCGGCTGCCTCCCCGGGCGCGGCCGCGGGCATGGTCGTCTTCAGCCAGGACAAGGCGCTGGAGCTGGCCGCCGAAGGCAAGCCCGTCATCCTCGTTACGGTCATGACCTCCCAGGAAGACGTCAAGGGCATGAAGGCCTCCGAGGCCATCCTCACCTCCACCGGCACCAAGGTCAGCCACGCCGCCATCATGGCCACCGCCTGGGGCATCCCCGCTGTGGTCGGCGCCTCCGAGATCACCATCGACAAGGCCGCGGGTGCGTTCACCGCCAACGGCTTCACCATCAAGGAAGGCTACGTGATCACCGTGTGCGGCACCAAGGGCGGTGTCTACCTCGGCGAGGTCGCCACCATCATCCCCGAGGACCTCGACCCCAGCGCCCAGCAGATCCTCGACTGGGCCCACGAGCTCAAGGCCATGGACGTGCGCGCCAACGCGGAAGCCGGCGAGACCCAGAGCGCCTACAACAACGGCGCCCGGGGCATTGGCTTGTTCCGCACCGAGCACATGTTCCTCGGCGACCGCCTGCCCTTCATCCAGGAGGTCCTGTTCGGCAGCGACGAGGCCAAGGCCAAGGTCGCGCTGGAGAAGATCTTCGAGATCTCCAAGGGTGACTTCGCGCACTCGATGCGGGTCATGGACGGCTACGGTGTCACCATCCGCCTGCTCGACGCGCCGCTGCACGAGTTCTTCTCCCACGACGCCGACATGGAGCGTGAGGAGAACCCGATGCTGGGCCACCGCTCGGTCCGCATGGCGATCACCCACCCCGACATCCCGCGCACCCAGATCCGCGCCATCCTCGAGGCCGCCTACGAGCTGAAGGCCGAGGGGCTGGATCCCAAGCCCGAGATCGAGATCCCGCTGGTGGTCGTGCCCACCGAGGTGGACGCCATCCTGGCCGCCACCACCGAGATCTCCACCGAGCTGCACGCCAAGTACGGCGTGTGGGTCCCCTACGCCCTGGGCATCATGGTCGAGACTCCGGCCGCCGCCCTGCAGGGCGAGGTGATGGTCGCGGCCCTGCGCAAGCAGCTCGATGGCGTGGCCCCCGAGGCGCACCCGGTGCACGGCTTCGCGAGCTTCGGCACCAACGACCTCACCCAGACCACCCTGGCCATCTCCCGCGATGACGCCGACAAGTTCCTGCCGTTGTATGTCGAGCAGGGCTTCTTCGCCCACCACCCCTTCGTCTCCATCGACCCGCGGGTCGAGCGTATGGTCAAGACATTCGTGGACGAGGCGCGGGCCGTCGATCCCGAGTTCGAGATCTTCATCTGCGGTGAGCACGGCGGTGACATCTACACCATCGAGCGCCTCCACCTCATCGGCCTCACGGGCATCTCCATGTCGCCGGGCAAGGTGTACCGCTCCATCCTCAAGGCCGCGCAGTCGCAGATCGCGCATCCGCGGTCCTAGCGTTCGACGGCAGGGTTGGTACTTTCGAGGTATGATTCCAGGCCGAGGGGCACGATGCCGTGCTCCTCGGCTTTGCGTTGTGCCCTGATGCAGCTGCTGAAACACGGGATCCTGCCGGTGCTCGCCGGATCGCTTCTGGGCTGCCCCTACCACGAGGGGTTGTACCCGCTGCAGACCCTGCCTGCCTCGGAGCTGGGCACCGATCACCTGGACCTTCGGGCCAAGGTCGAGCTGCAGTACAAGCCCACCAAGGGCTGGGACCTGGTGTTGGACGTCCACCTGCACGCTCACGAGGGCGTGCGGCCCCTGGTGGACATGAGCCGCACCATGTGGAGGTCGGACGGCGTTCGCTGGACCACCTGCTCGCTGCCGTCCTACGTCGACGCCTCGGATCTTCGCCTCCGTCTGTACGAGGAGGAGGCCATCCATCTGGTGCTTCGCTGTGTCCACATCCAGCGCCCCACCCAGAAGCTCGAGGTGCGCCTTCCCGTCAGCGGAGCTGGTGGAAAGGGTTACTTCGACCTGGTCTTCTCTGGTGTTGACAACGCCAAGGACGCCTCCGCATGGGAGCTTGACTGAGCATGAACGTTGTCGCCTTGCTGCTGGCCGCGGGCGTGGCCCAGGCCGATAGCTTCAGCTTCGCCGTGGTGGGAGACACCCAGGGCTCCGGGGGCCTGAACTACGACGTGATGCCGCAGATCGTGCAGGACATGAACGCCCTCGATCCGGCGATGGTGTTCTTCGTGGGCGATCTCATCGGCGGCTACTACACCATCGATCCCCACCAGGAGGCCTGGGAGGCCTGGGTGGCCGAGGCCTATGCGCTCAACGCCGAGATCTACGCCGTACCGCGCAACCACGACTTCTTCCCGGGCTGGCCCGTCTACGACGCGTGGCTCGAGACCTTCGACTGGCTTCCCACCCACAACAGCCCGCCCGGTCAGGAGGGCATGACCTACCACGTCGACTACGGGGGCAGCCGCTTCATCTCGGTGCTCACAGACTCGGAGTGGGGGCAGACCACCCCCGACCAGGACTGGCTCGACGGGGTCCTGGCCGATCCCGACACCCAGAGTGCCGACCACGTCTTCGTGTTCTCCCACCATCCTGTGAGCTTCTCGACAGCTGAGCCCTTGGGCAACACATCCGATGCGTTCTGGCAGTCCCTGCTGGGGGCCGGGGCCGACGCCTACTTCTGCGGGCACTGGCACCGCTACCAGCCCAGCCAGCTCGGCGGGGGAGGGGACACCTGGGAGACCATCATCGGCACCGGGGGCGGGAGCCTCTACGATCCTGCGCGAGCCTACCAGCAGATCAAGGGCTTCCTCCTGGTCGAGGTCGATGACGCCCAGGTCACCGGCTTCTTCTACGGGGACGCCGACGCCGACGGCTCCTACGACGATGTCATGGACGAGTATGTCATCGCCTGGGCCGGAGACGCGCACACCGGGCTCGTGGGTCGCTGGACCTTCGACGATGGCAGCCTGAGGGACGACGCCCCCGCCCCGCTGGGCAAGGCCGTGCACGGCGAGGCCATGGGGGGCGCCGCGGTGGTGGACGATCCCGATCGGGGTCCGGTGCTCGGCCTGGGTGGTGGCGTCGATGGTGTCGAGGCCGGGGCCATCGGGGACTACGTCCTGAGCGTCAACGGAGCGCTCACCCTCTCGCTCTTCGCCCAGGCTGCGCAGCCCGCGTCGGGCGACTGGGGCCAGGTGCTGATGTCCTATGGCACCGCCGACTACTACTCCGAGGACGAGGAGACCAACTACTCCTGGTGGCTGAGCCTCACCGAGGGGGAGCTCCCCTTGGCCTACTGGGAACACCTCGATGGTGAGAATGTGTGGGCGTATGCCACCGAGCCCGTACCCGACGTCACGGCGTGGCATCACTACGCGCTGACCCGGGATCCAGAGGCGATGGAGCTGATCTTCTGGCTGGACGGTGAGCGCCTGGGCGACCCGGTGCCCTTCGACGCGCTGCCCACCGGTGGGGGGCGAGGCATGGTGTACCTCGGCCGCGACGTGGTGAGCTCCGAGGGCTATGCCTTCACCGGGCTTCTGGACGACTTCTGTGTCTTTGATGAGCTGCTGTCCGAGGCCGATCTCCAGGCCCTGGCTCAGGGCTACGATTGCGAGTTCGACGCTGACGGCGACGGCTTCGACGACTACCAGGGCGACTGCGACGACGGCGACGCTTCCGCGCACCCCGACGCCGAGGAGATCTGCGACGACGGCGTGGACAACGACTGCAACGGTGAGATCGACGAGGCGGACTGCGGTGACACGGGTGATGTGTCACTCGACAGCGCCCAGCCCGAAGACACCAACTACCCCGGCGACGACACCCACGATCCGGACAAGGACTGCGGCTGCTCGGCCGTGGACCCCGGTGCCCTCCCGGCCTGGCCGTGGTTCATGACAGGCCTGTTGTGGGTACGGCGGCGCGGGGAAGAAGCTTGATGCGCGCCGCCCTGGCAGGTCCGGTGCGCAGCCTCGGCCTGGGGCTGCTGCTTGCGGCCTTCCTGAGCCTCCCCGAGGCCCTCGCTCACCCCTTCGGGCAGCAGTACTACGGCCTTCGCACCCAGGTGCGCATGACCGCTACCGGCCCCGAGGTCGTGGTGGCCGGTGAGGTGCCCATCCAGGTGGTGCTGGCCGAGTTTCGGCGCTTCTTCAGGGGCGTGGTGCGCCCTGGTCCTGCCGAGGACGCGGCCTACATGGAGCGCAAGCTCGACCAGCTACGCGATGGGCTGGAGCTGCGGGTGGATGGGAAGCCGGCGGAGGGCGCCTGGGTGAACCTGGACGACCCGGCCAACGGCAAGGCGGCCGAGGGAGCCTTCACCTACTTCCTGGTCTTCGAGCCCGCCCAGGCCTGGGCCCTCGACGGCGACAGCATCACCCTGGAGCTGAGCACCGCCGCGTACGACGGTCTACCCCTGTGGTGCTCGGCCTTCGCCGGCATCAAGCTGTTGGACTTCCCAGGCGGTCGCTCCGGCTGGACCATCAGCGAGAACAGCGCCCGCGCGCTCATCGGAAGCGCCGCCGACGATCCCGACGGCGCCACCGATCCCGACGGCTGGTCCCAGGACCCGGCCATGCGAAGCTGGCGAGTGGTGTATCAGCGTGTATCTCGGGTAGGTGCGGATGAAAGCGCGGAAAGAAGATGGGGGTGCTGGGGCTAGCCCCTGGCAGGGGCCACGCGATCCGCCAGCTTGGCCCAATGGTCGCCGTCCTCGAGGGCCCGCTCGATGGCGACGCGGCTACCGTCGTACAGCTTGGAGCGGCTGTGCAGGGCGATGTCTTCGTTCATGCGCTCGAGCAGGCCTGTGTCGTCCAGCATCAGCTGTAGCGTGCGGACTGCGTCGCTGACCACGCGGCACTCCGGCGTGCCGTCGCCCAGCTCGACAGCGCGCAGGGCCGAGGCGGCCTCGTGGTCGCCCACCCGGCGGATGTGTAGCTTGGGCACCGGGAAGAAGGCCAGCTCCGATGGCTTGGTGGCCAGCACGTCGCAGACCCGGATGAGCAGGTCGGTGGCCGAAAACGCCTCGAAGTGCCGCCCGAAGTGGAACAGGGTGACCGGGGCGGGGCCTGGCTCGTCGCCGTCGAG
>CAZHIK010000334.1:2195-8930 GCA_964532635.1 uncultured Enterobacterales bacterium | reverse complement strand
GGGGCTTTCTCCCTGGTTTCGTAATGGGCCCCTGCCCGGCTTGCTCTACCCTCTCGCCCGTCGCGGTCGTCTGCGGAGCCAGGGGCGCGGGCCGGACGGGCCGTGTGCCAAGGGCGGATGGTGCTGGTGACAGGCTGGGCCGGCCGGGGTCGACGGTCGATGCCCGCAGGACCAGCGTGAACTCGAGGTCGCACGCGGGGCGGTCCCACTCCGGGCAGATCTGGCTGGTGGGCACCTCGGCATAGTCGTCGCGGGGTGAGAGGCAGGCGGCTCCCTGGACCCACAGATCGGGAGCGTTGCCCGTCCAGGTGTTGTCCGTGAGCATGGTGTGGGCGTCGTCCAGGAACAGGCCGCTGCCCTGGTTGTCTTCGAACGTGTTGCCGGAGAGCAGGAGCCCCTCGGTCCCGTCCCAGGACTCCAGGCCGGTGGCGTACACCCCGTCGCCGCAGCGGGTCGTAGCGCCGTGGGAGATGGCGGTGCTGCCAGAGATCTGGTTGTCGGTGAGCACGTGGCCACCCGAGCCGGCCAGCCAGACTCCGGCCACGTGGTTGTCCACCAGCGTGCTGTCGGTAATGGCCGTGGAAGGAGGCTTCAGATCCCACTGCTCGGCGGCCCAGACGCCCACCCCGCCGCCCAGGTCGATGCTCTGCAGTGTGAAGGAAATCTCCGAGCTGTCGATCTCGAGCGCACCTCCATCGACCGCAGCGGCACCAGCGAAGCGGTTGCCGCGCAGCGAGCAGCCGGTGCAGGCGAGGTGGGAGCCTTGGGTTGCGACGTACAGGCCGGGACCGTCGTTGTCCTGGGCTGTGAGCCCAGAGGCGCTGACGAACGCGCCCAGTTGCGCGACGAGCCCGATCGCCGTCATGCCCTTCGCGCCAGGTCCCGACGCGGTCCCGGAGATGGTCGAGTCACGGAGCACCACCTGGGTTCCCGGTTCCTGGACACCGATTCCCACGGCGGTGTTCCCGGTGACATCGCAGCCGCTGGCCACCAGCGTCGCACCGCTGCGCACGTGGATGCCCTGACCGTCCCCCAGGCCACCGGGTGCGGTGTCCCGAACCACGGTCGACGCGAGGGTGACCCACGTGCCCACCTGCTCGGCCTGGACGCCCGCCGCGGTGTTCCTGGAGACTTCGCAGCCTTCGGCTGCCAGCAGGGCACCTCCCGTGACCCCGATACCGAACCCGTACTCCGCGCTCCCGTCGGGCTGGGTGCCCAGCACTGCGGAGTCCAAGAGCGTGATCTGGGTGCCTTCTTCCCGAGCCATGACTCCGATGGTCGAGTTTCCGGTGATTGTGCATCCATCCGCGGTGAGCTGGGCGCCGTCCGTGGCCTGGATGCCGTACCCGTCCTCCCCGTTCACGTCAGGCAGGGTGCCCCGGATCGCGCAGTCTTCGAGCACGACCAGCGTGCCGAGACCGTAGGCCAGCACCCCCGTCGTCGTGTTCCCGGCGAAGGTGCACCCCTCGGCCGAGAGCGTGGCGCCATTGAGGATCTCGAGGCCACGCCCGTACAGCCCGTTCTCGTCCGTTCGTGTGTCCCGGACCACGGTGTCCACGAGAGTGACCTGGGTGTCCGCGTCGAAGGCGACGATCCCGGTGGGCGTGCTCTCGGCGATCTCGCAGCCCGCGGCCACCAGAACGGCGCGATCCGCCACCCTGATGGCGTAGCCTCTGTCCCCGTCCCCCCGAAGCTGGCTGTCCGTGAGCGTGACCTCGGTGCCCTCGCACTCGGCTATGACTCCGATCGTGGCATTTCCGGTGACCTCACAGCCATCGACCTCGAGCGTCACGCCGTCCGACACCTGGAGCCCGAATCCGAACGCCCCGCTTCCGTCGGTCTGCGTGTCACGGACCACGGTATCCACCAGCCTGACCTGGACGCCCACCTCGGCGGCCGCGAGGCCGCAGGCCACGTTCTCGCTGACCTCGCAGCCTTCCACCTCCAGGCTGGTCGGCGCCGTCAGGTTCCCCTCGAGGGCCACGATCCCGATGTAGGCGCTCCTCTCCACGCTCGAGTCCACCAGCCTCACGATCCCGGATTCCACGAACACGCCCAACCAGCCCGACCCGACCACGCTCAGTCCCGACACCTCCGCTGCGCCATAGAGCACATCGAAGAGGATCCCTGGCGTGCTGTCGTCCCCCACGCTCGCGTCCAGCGTCACCAGCTCCCGGCACCGCCCCGCCAGGTGTACGCCGGCGTGGTCGGAGGTGAGCACCAGCGTCTCCGGATAGCTCCCCGCCGCTACCGCCACCATTCCGCCACCGCGCTCGCCTGCGAGGTCGATGGCGCCTTGGATGGACCGCAGCGGTGCCTCGGCCGTGCCGTCGCCTCCCTCGCCCGCGTCGATGGACACGTGCACGGTCCCCGCATCGACCGGCAGGCCACCCCAGGTCCCCGTCCCGCAGGCCATGGGCACGCAGGTGTCGCCATCGGGTAGGTAGCCGTCGGAGCACTCCGGCTGGTCTGGCTCGTCGCCCTTCGGTCGCCCCATATCGGGCGGCAAGCAGGCCGTGGCGAGAGCTGCGCTCAGGAGTACAAGGGGCGTTGAAGTGGCCAAACGGGCCTCCCGGACCGATCCTACCATCAGGGACCGGGGGCCAGCGGATTCGATGCGTTGCGATGCCACGACTCGGGCGTGGATGGCCTGGGGGTCGACTTCGGGGGTTGCGGAGCGTGGGTTACTCTGCTTCGCAGAGGCACTTCGCCTCATCGAGGTGCGCGTGCACGGCGCCAGCTACCAGCTGATCGAGCTCGTGGCCCACGGGGGCATGGGGAGCGTCTACCTGGCGCGCTACCGCGACGAGGCCGACTTCGTTCGCGAGGTGGCCGTCAAGCTGTTGCGCCGCGACGTTGGTGAGTTGGACGAGCTGGGTCGCCGCCTGCGGGACGAAGCGCGCCTGCTGGGTCTGCTGCGCCACCCGGCCATCGTGAGGGTGGACCGCCTGGCTCTGCTCGACGGCCGCTGGGCCTTGGTCATGGAGTTCGTGGACGGGCTCGATCTGCGCGAGCTGGCATCGTGCCTGGTGGTTCCCACCGGGGTGGCCCTCGAGGTGATCGAGGTGGTGGCCGATGCCCTGGACTCTGCGGGCCTCGCCCGGGATCCCCAGGGCCGCTCCCTCGCCCTGCAGCACCGGGACATCAAGCCTTCGAACATCATGGTCACGGCCCATGGCGAGGTGAAGGTGCTGGACTTCGGCGTGGCCCAGGCTCGCTTCCAGGGCCGGGAGTCCTCCACTCAGTCCTTGCAGCTCGGCACCACCGACTACATGGCGCCCGAGCGCCTGGCTGGAGGTCCAGGCAGCCCCGCGGCCGACGTGTTCGGCCTGGGTGCGGTGCTGTGGGAGGTGCTCATGGGCGAGCGGCTCGGGCAGACCTCGCCCCAGCTGGTGCAGCACGGGGCCTGGCTCGACGGAGCCCTGCGTCGCCTGGAGCTACGCCGTCCCCAGGCCACGCCGGGGCTGCAGGGCATCCTCCGTGACATGCTCGCCTGGAGTCCCCAAGAGCGCCCTGGCGCCGCCATGGTGGTGGAGCGCTGTGCCGGCCTCGCTCGGGCGCTGGGAGATGCCCCCCTGCGCACCTGGTGTCGCACCGAGCTGCGAGAGCTGGAACGCTCGCCCGCCTCGAGCGATCCGTTGGTGGGCACGGTGCTCACCCCCACGCTGGGGGGCGGCGAGCCCACGCCCTGGCCCTCCGGTGATGAGCCCACCTGGGACGATCGCACCGCGCTGTCCACGACGGCTCCGGTGGTGCCCGTGGTCACGGGTCCGTCGCCACGGGATGGCGAGCTGGTACCGCCCACCGACGAGCCGGTGTCCGACAAGGCCGAGCCCGCGCGTGCACCGATCTCGCGACCGCCCGCGTCGATACGCTCCCAGCCTCCACGCCGGCCGGCCTTGACTCTGGGCTTCCTGGCGGCGGTGGCTCTGCTGGGTGCGGGCCTGTTCACCTACCTGCAGTCGCAGTCATCTCGGCCTTCCCCCGAGCCCGAGCCCGAAGCACCAGCCCGCGTCGTGGAGAAGCCTGCCGCGGTACAGCAGCCTGTCTCCTCGAAGCCGCGGCCCACAGCCCTGGCGCCTGTGCCTCGGCCCGAGCCCATCGTCGTGCCCAGCGCTCCCGCGGAGTCGCCACCGCCAGATCCCGGCGAGGCCGACGTCGGTGGTTCCCCGGCGACCCCGAGCCCGGGGCCGGCACCCGCACCCTCGCCGAGCGACGGCTCGGTCTGGAGCGGTGTGCGCCCTGGGGGCAGCCTGTCCACCGCAGGGCTCGAGGCCGCGCCTGCCGCGGCGGAACAGGTCTGGGGAGCGAGGACCGACGAGGGCGCCGCGGGTGTGTCGTGGACCGACGGTGTCCGGGTAGAGCTGTCCGGCGATGCGGTGGAGGTGGTGCTGGTGGACGAGGAGCGGGGCTTCCCGGTGCCTGGGGTGGTGCCCCGGGGCAGCTGGTTCGTTCGTGTACGCTTCGGCGAGGGGCCACCCGTGGTGGCGGGCGTGGTCGAGATCGAGGGCGACGGCCCCCACACCCTGCGCTGCGACGCCCACCTCAGCTGGTGCAGCCTGCAGGACTGACCCCCAGGTTGTCCAGGATTGTCCAGAGACCTCGAAGATGTGGCGATCTTCGGGCTTTGCGCGTATTGTTCACGCCGCACGCCTGCGAGGAACACCCCATGAAGCTGCACGCCCTGTCCGCTGTGTTGCTCCTCTCCACCGGCTGTGGCATCGGCCTCGAGCTGATGGCGCCATCTGGCCAAGCGCCCTTCGAGATCGACAGTGACGAGCCTGTGGACACCGGCCTGCCCCCCGAGGGCGACGCCGACGTGGACGCCGATGCCGACGCCGATGCCGACTCCGACGCCGACAGCGACGCCGACACCGATCCGGTCCAGCCCTCGGCCCCGGAGCTGTACGCCTTTTCCCTGAGCGAAGACTCCATCACCCACACCATCCAGGGCAGCTTCGTGGCTGACGCCGCCGACGGCAACCTCTACGGTGGGGCCGCTGTGCTCGAGCTCGACGGCGATCGCTACGAGATCGCCATCCCCAGCGACCTCGACAGCTTCTCCAGTGGCGGCACCTCCACCTTCAGCGTCAGCTCCAACGGCCTCCTCCCCGGTGACAGCATCACCGCCAGCCTGGTTGTCGAAGACGACCAGGGCCTGCGCAGCGGTCGGCTCAACGAGAACCTGGTGCTCGCGGGCTTCAACACCGCCCTGTCCGAGCCCGACGACGACTACGGCTCGGCCAACGACGTCGGCCGGGTCGAGGCCCCGGGCTACCTCGTGGGCAACATCAGCCGCGCCAGCAACGACGGCGTCGCCTACACCGGCGACATGGACTTCCTGGCCTTCCGGCTCCCCACCGCAGCCAGGGTCACCTTCACCCTCACCTGGGACGCCGCTGCCGCCGACTACGACCTCCGCCTGGGCGACCGCAGCCAGTGGCTCGACACCGCCATCACCGACGGCACCACCCAGCCCGAAGTCATCACCTACAACCTGCAGGCCAACACCACCTACTACCTGGCCATCGCCGGCTGGTCAGGCCCGAGCGGGGACTACGAGGTCACGCTGGTGGAGTAGGCGTGCGGTCCTGGGTGGCTCGTGGGCTCGGGGCCCAGCTCGCACCGCTTCTGCTCGCGCTCGGCTGCGAGCCCCAGCGTGACAGCGCGGCGCCAGCGCCCCTCACGGTGGTGACGCTGAACACCCACAGCTTCCAGGAGGGGGAGGACTCGCTGGAGAAGCTCGCCCTCATCGGTGAAGGGCTGGCGGCCCTGGATGTCGACCTGGTGGGCCTGAACGAGGTCATGTCCGGGACCTTCTGGTCCTACGACTACGGCGGCGCCACGCACGACGGCACCGCATTGATCCAGGAGGCCCTCGAGGCTGCCTCGGGCGAGGAGTGGGCTGCCCACAGCATAGGCTTTGCGCACTGGGACAGCGGCGAACAGATGTCGAACGTGGTTCTGTCGCGCTTCCCGCTGCTCCATACGGCGGACGCTGACCTCACCACCACCGACTTCTGGCCGGCACCGGCAGAGCAGCGCAGCGTGGTGCACGCCAGGATCCAGGTGCCTGAGCTGGGCCCTGTGGCCTTCTTCGTGACGCACACCTGGGGCTGGGACTCTGTGGACACCTTGGTGCAGGTGGATGAGGTCAAGGCCTTCATGGCT
This sequence comes from uncultured Enterobacterales bacterium, assembly GCA_964532635.1. GTDB lineage: Bacteria > Myxococcota_A > UBA796 > UBA796 > JAFGLY01 > CALDOK01. The sequence goes on along the minus strand of CAZHIK010000334.1, from coordinate 2,759 downwards.
GCGCAGCGGAGTGGGGACGAAGTGTTGGACCTGTTGGTGGGTGACCTGAACGTGCCCTCCACCGATCCGGCCTACTCAGCCTGGCTGAGTGCCGGCGACGCTTCGCTCTACGACACCTACGGCTTGGCCAATCCCGATGGATTCACCGACAGCACCTCTCACAGCGGTCAGGACCGCATCGACTACGTGCTCGTGGGCGAGGCCTGGGGCCATGGCGCCGATCCGGCCTGCTATCGCTCCGTGTTGATCTTCGACGGCGCCGAACAGCCAGCGGTCTCGGATCATCTGGGGGTGATGACCACCTTCGACCTGACGGCCTGCCCCTGAGGCGTGTCCAGGAGCCCGTAGAGCATAGCGCCGTTTGCGATATTCTCCACGGGCACCCGCAGGACCCGCCCACCACGCGCATAGCGCGCCGAACGCGCGGGCTCATCGCTGACCCTGGACGTATGGCGCGGATAGCGCGCCGAACGCCCGGGCTCATCGCTGACCCTGGACGTATGGCGCGGATAGCGCGCCGAACGCGCGGGCTCATCGCTGACCCTGGACGTATGGCGCGGATAG
>CAZHIK010000334.1:0-2095 GCA_964532635.1 uncultured Enterobacterales bacterium | reverse complement strand
CGCGCCAGGAGATCGTTGGGAACAGCGCCGTAGGTGCCATGCCCGGCTGCCATCCGCAGTGGTCGTACCCGTTCTCGGCGGATCGTCGTAGCTTGGGCGTGGCGTCGCAGCCTGGCGCCAGACCGGGGGCCTGGGCGTCTTGGGGGGCACGAAGATCAGACAGTTCATGCTCGGAGGTATCGACGCCGTTCGAGGGGAGTGGCTGCTGCTGGCCTCGAGGCTCTACAGGGCAACGATGGCGCCACAGCCCGCGTGAGCGGGTCTGTGCGCCTCCCACCGCAGTCCAGGCCCGTGGAGCGTCGTGCGTGTGCGCCGCAGGTGCTACACGCTACGGGCTCCTATCCCCGATTTCTCACCTTCCAGCTACTGCGGTCGCCGATCCGCGGCGGGGCTTTCGCCCATCTTCGCTTCGCTCGATTCCAAACGGCTTCCTCGCTGTGCTGCAGCACAGCTTGCGTCGCCTCCCTTGCGAGCGGAGCACGGCCACTCGCGCCTCGGGGCCCACCCGCTACGGTCGCTACGCCGTCTGGTGAGAAATCGAGGCTAGTCCAGGTCGCTCCAGGTCACAGCCCGGTAGCGGACCTCGCCGAAGGTGTCGGCGTCCTCGTGATCCTGCTTGTGCAGCCACAGGTGGTGGGCCACGCCGCGGGGATCGATCCAGAGGGTGGCGTCGCGGTTCTGCATTGCACCGTCCGTGGAGACCTGGCGGGCTGGCTGCCAGGTGCCGCTCGTGGCGTCGGCTACGGCGTAGTACACGTGCTCCACCCCATCGGTGCGGTGCCAGGTGGCGTGCAAGCGATCCTGGGGATCGATCAGCAGCATGGGCCACGCCCACTCCCCCGCGCGCGAACTGATGGTCTGCTCAGGCTGCCAGGTGCCGCTTGTGCGACTGCTGTACTTGATCTCGTGGTCCCCGTGTCGGCGGGTGTAGAGCACGTGCAGGTCGTCTTGGCTGTCGGACACGATCTGGGGCCAGTTGTGGAAGTCGCCGGACAGCTCGACCGGCTCCGAGAATCCGCTGCCCTGGCGCTCGGCGTGTACCGGCAGCCGGGGGGCGTCCCCCTCCTGCCACAGCACATGGGGGGTGTTGCCCACCACGGTCAGGTCCGAGTGACAGGACTGCTCGTCGCTGGAGTAGACCACCTCCACGCCCTGCCAGGTGCCGCCTTCCATGTGGTTGTAGTGGATCTCGTAGTAGTCACGGTCGGTCCAGCAGACATGGGGTCGGTCGAGGGGGTCCAGGGCGATCTGGGGCCAGCAGGAGTTGTCGGTACCGTCATCCACCTGGGTGGGGGCGCTCCAGGCCCCGGGACAACGCTGCTCTGCATCCCAGGTGAGGTGCATAGCGGATCGGTTGTTCCCCAGGCCGGCGTGCACGATCATGTGTACGGTGCCGTCGGAGGCTACCTCCATGCGTGGGAACTGGGCCGAGTGACCCAGGTCCGGCACCTCCTGGGGACTGGACCAGCCCCCCTCGTCTCGGCAGGACCAGTACAGCCGCTCGTCCTCGTCGCCGTTGCCGAACAGAGCCAGCACCACCTCGCCGTTGGCAGCTATCGCTGGGAACACGCCGTTGCCGGAGAACACCACCTCCTCGGTGCAGGGCGCGCAGTCCCCGCCACAGTCGGTCAGGGTCTCGCCGCAGCTCATCACGCCGTCGCTGCAGTGGTCCGTGCAGGTGTCGCTGCCTCCGGTCTCTCCGGGGATGCTGTCCGGTACCGAGTCGCCCGGTCCCGGTGGATGGCTGCTGTCCGTGGGCTCGGGTGAGCCGCAGGTGCAGGCGGCGACGAGGAGCAGGGGGACGAGGTGGCGCATGGGACCTCCGGGATGGGATGCGCAAGTTCCATGCCAGCGGAGGGAGCGCGTGCTCGTGGGGCTCTCCGACGAGTCCCGGCGTTGGTGCGACGAAATGGCTGAGTCCTCTACGACTCGCCGGGGCGCGAGCGTCGCAGGGGAGGGGGAGTCTCGCGCTTGTCGAGCGCTCGGTTCAGGAACCCGTCAGGATCACCCCAGCAGCGACATCATCGCGGCCCGTGACACGTTGGCCTGGGCCTGCACGGCGATGCCCACGTCCTGCATGATCTGCTGGGTGGCG
>CAZHIK010000333.1:0-8951 GCA_964532635.1 uncultured Enterobacterales bacterium | reverse complement strand
GTCTGCGCGACCCCCTCGAGGCGCTCGATGCGCGGCTGGACCACGTCGGTCATCAGCTCCCGCAGGGCGATGGTGTCCTCCATGCCGGTGACCGTGTAGAAGGCCTGGGGCATGGCGCTGAGGTTGAACTTGATGACGACCGGGTCTTCGACATCCGGCGGCATGTAGGGCGCGATCATTGCCAGCGCCTCGCGGATGTCCGCCGCCGCGGCGTCCAGATCGGTGCCCCACTCGAAGTCCAGCAGCAGGAAGCAGACGTCTTCCTGGGAGACCGACCGGACCTTCTCCACGCCGCTCACACTGGCCAGCGCGCCTTCGTAGTTCTTGGCGACGATGGTCTCGATCTCTTCGGAAGGCGCGCCGTCGTAGCGCACCATCACCGACAGGGTCGGAAAGTCGATCTCGGGCATCATGTCGATGCCCAGCCGCGCCAGGGCGATGGCACCCACCACCATCACGATGCCCACCAGCATGGTGATGGACACCGGCCGGTTGACCGAAAAATCGGTGATGTTCACGACGACACCTCGACCAGAGCACCGTCGGCCAACCCGAAGTTGCCCTTGGTGATCACCAGCTCGCCGTCCTTCAGGCCGTCGGTGATCTCCACGCCGTCGTCACCGTGCAGGCCGACTCCCACCTCGACCTTTCGGGCGCGCTCTCCGTCGAGCACCATCACGTAGGAGCCACCCTCTCCACCACGCACGGCCTCCTCGGGCACGTACAGGGACGCGTGGGCTGCCTCGAGCACCAACTTGACGCGGGCGTGGGTACCCGCGAGCACAGCCAGGTCGGGGTTGGGAGCCACCACCCGCACGGGGAAGGTGCGCGTGGTGGAGTCCGCCGCGATGCCCACGGACTCGATATCGCCCAACAAGCCGTCTTCGGGCACCCGGTCTCCCAGGGCGTCCACGAATATTCTCGCCTGCATACCCGCCGCCAGCTGCCCGATGTCGGCGTCGGCCACCTGCAGGTCGATCTTGACCGAGCTGGCGTCCACCAGGCCCGCGAGCCCACCTGGGCCAGCCAGCGGCGAGATGGTCATGGGGTTGAAGTACTCGTCTTCCTCGACCGCGATGTAGGTGACCACACCGTCAAAGGGCGCCACCAACCGGCTGCCCTGGATCTGCTCCTGGGCCAGACCCTTGGCCGCCTGGGCCTGGGCCAGCTGGAGCTCGGCCATCTGCATCCCGGCCTGAGCCTGCTCGAAGGCCTGATCCGGCAGCGAGCCCTTGTCGTGCAGCGTGGCTGCGCGACTGAACTCGCGGGTGGCGTTGACGAAGCCCAGCTCACCGAGCTTGACCGCTGCGTCAGCCTGCTCCGCCTGCAGTCGCGCCATGTCGGTGTCCAGCTGCACCAGCAGCTCGCCCCGGCTCACCTGCTGGCCCACCTTGACCGGGACCCGCTCGACCTTGCCGGGCATGTTCGTGACCAGATCGACCTGGCGGATGGCCTGGACCGTGCCGGTGAGCTGGAGGCTCCGGATGAGCTCGCCGCGGGCGACGGGCTCCACCTGGACGTAGGCGCGCAGCTCATCGACCTGGATGTCGGCTCCGCTGGTCTGGAAGCAGGCACCCAGGGCCGGCATCACGGTGAGGGCCAGGACGGCCCAGGGGATCGTGGGGTTGCGGCTCATCGGTTCACCTCGGGTTCGTCACCCACCGCCTTGCGCAGGCTGGCGTGGGCCAGGTGGATTCCAGTCTCGGCCTGCAGCACCGCCAGGCGCGCTCCGGAGAGCGCCGTCTGCGCGGCCAGCAGCTCGGTGTTGTTGACCATGCCTTGCTCGAAGCGGTCCTGCTCGAGGCGCAGCGCCTCCTCGGACTGCCGGAGGCCGACCTTTGCGACCTCGAGCTGGGCGAGGGACTCATCGAAGGAGGTCAAGGCCATCTGGATCTCGACCTCGAGCATGCGCTCGAGCTGTTCACGCTGGGCGCGCAGCTGGGCCCAGCTGGCCTTGGCGGCCCTGTGCCCCAGCATACCGACGCCTCGGTCCCAGAGGCTCCAGGAGGCAGCCACCGTGAGATCGGCGCTGCGGTACCACTCCTGCTCGAGGGCGTAGTTGGGATTGCGCCAGCCCAGGTTGCCCTGGACCACCACCGCTGGCAGCCAGGATGCCCAGGCCGCACTGGCCAGGTGATCCATGCCGTCGAGGGTGTAGCCCAGCTGGCCGAGCTCGGGACGGCGACGGAGCGCCTGGTCGAGCAGCCGCTCCCGCTCCGCCGGCAGGGTGGAGGGATAGTCGGAGCTCACGACGAGCTCGAGGGGCTCGTCCATGGGCAGGCGAAGGGTGGCCTTGAGGGTGGCCTCGGCCAGACGAGCCCCGTGGGCAGCCTTCATGGCGTCGAGCTTGGCCTGGCTCGCCTGAGCCTGGGCGGCCAGCAGGTCAGCCTGGGAGGCCACGCCCGCGTCCACCATGTTTCCGAGGGTGGTGGCGTAGGCCTCGATCATCTCCTGGGCCTGCTGCGTGACCTCGCCCGCCTGACGGGCCATCACCACGCCGTAGAACAGCTGCTCGGCCGTATAGGCCGCCTGGTGCTCGGCGAAGCGCACGCCCTCGCGGCTGGCGCTGTGGAAGTCGCGGGTGGCCCGCCGCGCCTGGTGCATCGCACCGCCCGCGAACAGGACCTGCTCGGCGGTGATCTGAGCGAAGTAGTTGTTCTCGAGGCCCATCTGGATGACCATCGGCTCCGAGCTGGTATCGGGGGTCATCCAAGCCATGATCATCTCGCACATGCCCTGCGCCATCTCGACGGTCCAGCCCGCGGGCAGGTCATCCTCGCTGATGTCGTCGCAGGCGCTGGTGCCGGTGGTGTCACCGGTACCGAACATCTCGCTGGTGTCGAATTCCACGTAGGGCACGGTGCCCAGGCGAGTCCAGCCCCCCGCAGCGCTGATACCTGGCAGCATCGCGAGCAGGGCCTTCTGGGCCTCGGCCTGCGCCTGTTGTTCGGCAGCCTCGGCGGCCTCGATGCCGAGATCCTTGTCCAGGGCGACGGCCACGGCCTGCTCGACGGTGAGGCTGCGGGCGTGGGCCGGGGCCGCCAGCAGCAGCACCGCTGGGAGCACGAGGAGGGTTCTCATGACGGGTCTCCTTCGTCCTGGAGCGCCTTCCAGCGCTCGAGCATCTGGGGCATCTCCCGCTCCATGAACAGGTGCATGGCGCGCAGATCGTCGAGGCGACGGTTTGCCTCGGGATCACGCCAGGACAGCGCCTCGAGCCCGGACTCGGCGAGCATCCGCAGCCTGCGCATGTTGGCCACCATGTTGGTGAAGAGCAGCTCTCCACCGTCGCTGTTCATCCGGTAGTAGGTGGTGCGCTCACCCGGGACCGCCACGCGCTCGAACATGCCGAACTCCACCATGCGGTTGACCACGGCGTTGACCGCGCTTCGACTGGACTGCAGCGCCAGCGCGATCTCGGCCACGCTCTGCCAGGGCGGCTCACAGACCAACAGCCAGCCCATGACGCGACCCGCCATGCGAGGGTGGCCTTGGGCCTCGGTGTGGAAGCCGAGCTGCTCCACGAAGGGCATGGCGTCTTCACGCCAGCGCTCATCGAGCTTCTTGTGGGGGGACTGGACCCCGTTGTCATCGCCACGTTCGGTCACGGACACCTCCGGCCGGGTTGCCTATCACGACGTTTTGTTCAGTCAATACTGAACTGGTCGTATCTGCAGTACTCGGCTCACAACTGCTCGGATGCGTGACCTGGGTCTCTTCGGTGGAGGCTATAGCCGGACGCTGGCACGCCCCGCCCGGCCCTCGACCTCACCGTCATCGGCCCACACACGACACTCCCAGCGCTGCCCCCGCGCTGTGGCCGAGGCTGGCACGGTATCGCCGGGAAGCTCGGTGTCGAAGGTGTCCTCGAAGCTCGCGCCGTCGACGCTTAGCGCTACCCGATAGGACAGCTCGTCGTCGTCGGGATCGCTCACGGGTTCCTGGAGCGCACAGAGCAGGTCGTCCACCCCCACCTGGGGCTGTTCCGGCACGAAGGCAACGGTCGGAGTGCCGGGCTGGGAGTTGTCGATGGTGACCTCGGCCACCGCCAGCTCGCCCCAGCTGTCGCCGTCGTAGGGCAAGGCCTCCACCGACCACAGCTGGCCCTTGGCGGTCTCGGAGCCGGCGACCGTGTCGCCTTCAATGGTGGTGGGCACGCCGTCGACGCTCCAGGTGAAGCCGACCTCGACCTCGTGTGCGTCGAGATCGCTGGTCTCGACACGCGCCACCAGGTCGTCGCGGGTGTCCGGACGCGCAGGCTGGAGTCGCACGGTGGCCACCGGCGCGGTGTTGAAGACGTAGACCGTCGCCTCGGCCACAGGGCTGTCGAGCAGACCGTCGGTGGCCCAGAGCTCGACGATCCAGTACTCACCGGCGCTGGTGCGATCGGCGGGAACGACGTCGCCCATCACACGATCGCGTAGCACGCCGTCCTGGTACCAGCGGGTGGAGTAGAACAACTCGTCGCCGTCTTCGTCCTCGGCGTGCTCGAGGATCACCATCCTCAGGTCGTCCAGGGTGGAGGGCATGGCCGGCTCGATGTCGATCTCTGGCGCGGTCGGAGCGTGGTTGTAGCCCCCGCAGCCCAGCAGCGAGGCCGCCAACAGCAGGCCTGAGACCCCGAGGGGCACTGTGCTGGTCTGGGCATGCGACATGCTCTCTCCTGCCTGGCAAGCTAACCGACGGTAGGGCTCGCAGGGCCGACCCATGCGAGCGAGCGTGATCTGCATGACCCTTCCTGGCGCCCCGGACCGTAGCACAGGCCGCAGCCACCCGCTGCTGGGCGCCAGGTGGTCCGGGCTGGCCTGGGCCGTAGCCTTCCTGGCCTTGTCCGCTGCCGCGCTGCTGGCGATCTTCCACCTGGGCGGGCCCGGGTTGGATCTGGGCGACTACTCGGAGGTCTACGGTCGTCACCGACACTTCTTGGTGACCAGCCTCCGTCAGCACAGCGTGTTCCCGCTGTGGAACCCCTACAACTTCTCGGGCCACCCCTTCATCGGGGACCTACTGCTGGCCCCGTTCTACCCCACGATGCTCCTCTACCTGGTCCTGCCCGAGCCGCTGGCCCTGTTCCTCGACCTGGCCCTCCACATGGCGGCGGGGGGGCTTGGTATGCGGGCCCTGTGCGGACGCCTGGGCATCGGCACCGTGGGTGCCGCCGCTGCCGGCCTGTTCTACCTCACCCTCCCCTCCTGGATCGGTCACGCCTGGGCGGGCCACCTCCAGCACATCCAGGCCATCGCGTGGATCCCCTGGCTGCTGTGGACCACCGACCAGGCGGTGCGCGGCAGCCTGCGCAAGGCCTGGCTCCCCGGTGTGGCCTCAGCGGCGCTTCTCACTGGCGGTGGGGGCGTCCCCATCGCCTGGATGACCCTCCTCTTCCTGCCCCTGTGGCTACTCCTGCGCACACCGCCGCCCGCAGCAGCCGAGCCGGTCGCCAGGCTGAAGGCCGCGCTCCGCCAGCTCTTCCCCCGGCTGCTGGCCCTGGCTGCCTCGCTGCTCACTGGGCTTCTGTTGTCCGCGGCCAACTGGCTACCTGCGGTGTTCTACACCCGCGAGTGCGGCCGCTCCACGCCGGGAGTCGAGTGGGTGGCGCAGGACGCGCTGACGCTGATGGGGCTGCTGGCCGCCGCCGTCCCGGACCTGCTCTCCCGAGCTGCGGGTGCTCGCTACGTTGTGTTCGAGTGGTACGGCTACCCGGGCCTGTTGGTGCTGGTGGCCGCCGCGCTGGCCCTGACGGTCGGACGCGCTCGCGGGCTCAGGCTCGCGCTACTGGTCCCAGCGTTCCTCGCCGTGATCCTGGCCACCGGGCCCACCTTCGGCCTCGCCGGCCTGCTCTCGGCCACGGTCCCGGGCTACGGCTTCCTCCGCTGCCACTGCCGCGAGCTGACCCTCGCCCTGGTCTTCCTGCTCCCGCTGGCCGGTGCCGGGATTCAGGCCCTGTGGGAGCACGCCACCGCAGGCGACGACGGGCTCCGGCCGGCTCTGTGGACGGCCGGGGGCGCGCTCGCACTGCTGGCGCTGGTGCGCATCATCTCCGGCAGCGCGCAGGACTCGGGGGCGGAGTGGGTGCCCTGGACCAGCCTGGCCCTGGCCCTCGGGCTCGGCGCGCTGGCCCTGCGACCCAGGCCTGGCGTGCTGGTTGCGCTCCTGCTGATCCACGGGCTCGACGTGCTGGCGCCCGCCCGGGGCCTGGCTCGCTTCGCCGACCTGGATCTGTGGCGCTTCTCGAGCCTCGAGGGGGCGGATCAGGCGCTGCTCGATGATGACTCCTGGTACCGCTACTGGTCCCACGAAGAAGTCATCAACGCCAACCACGGTGTCGATATCCAGCGACGCTCGGTCACCGGCTACGAGAACCAGTTCCCCATTCGCTACGGGCGCTACTTCGCCCGCCTCGCCGGGCTCGAGCCCGACGCCGCAACCACCCATCTCTCCCCCGGGCTCATCGAGCTGGTGGAGGACCCCTTCGCCTTCGAGCTGCTGGGGCTGCGCTACGCGATCCTGCCCGAGCGAGCCGCAGGAAACCGCCCCCCCCCCCCCCCCCCAGGGGCCCCCCCCCCCCGGGGGGTCCCCTCCCCCCCCCCGGCCGCCCCCCCCCCCGCCGGGACCCCCCCGGGGGCCCGAGCACCCGGGAGCGAGCCTGCGATCACCCGGCCCAGTTCCTGGATCCTGCACCAGCATCCCGACCCGATGCCCCGCGCTGTGCTGCTCAGCGAGTGGGACACGGTCGCCGACGGTGCGGAGTCCCTCGAGGCCGTGGTGGCTCCGAGCTTCGATCCACGAGCACGCGCTGTGCTCGAGACCGAGCCCCGCTGGCCTGCTCTGCCGGACTCCGAGCCATCGGCGGCCGGTGGCGTACTGTCCGTGGAGGACCAGGGTCCCAATCGCCTGCGCGTCGAGGTCGAAGCGGCCGCGCCCAGCCTGCTGGTGCTCTGCGAGATGTTCCACCCGGGCTGGCGCGCCAGCGTGGATGGCGTGCAGGCCGAGGTGCTGAGGGCCGACTACCTGCTGCGCGCTGTTCCCGTCCCCGCAGGACGCCACAGCGTCACCATGGCCTTCCGGCCTCCCGGGCTCTTGGCCGGCCTGCTGGTCAGCCTCCTGGCGCTGATCGCCGCGCTCGCGCTGCCCCGCCTGCGGCTGCTGGCTCGACTCGAGGGCCGCGCGGGGAGCGCCTGAGCGAAGAGGCCGCCCCCGAGGGCGGCCTCCAGGGGCTCGCTGGCGCAGGCGTTAGTGGGCGGTGGCCAGGGCGTAGATCCAGGTGGGGAAGCTGCGGAAGTCGCCGTCGACCATCGCCTGCTCGGCCAGGGCGATGAGGTCACCGATGGTCTCACAGTAGCCGTCTCCGTCCAGGTCCATCCAGCCGTACTCACCGATGCCGAAGCGGGCGTCGTTGAGCTTGGCCAGCAGCAGGGACCGCTCGAGCATGGCCGCGGTGCACCAGGAGTGACCGGAGAGGGCTGCGCGCACATCGGCGTAGCTCGCGTAGGTGGTGCCCGCGACGTCGATGGGTAGCATGGCCTCGAGCTGGCCAGGATGGTCCAGCCACCAGCCGGCGCTGGCCCAGTAGAAGCAACCACCGTGGTCGCTGTCACAGCTGCAGTCGTCCTCTCCGTCGTCGATGTCGTCGTCGATGTCGTCGCAGATTCCGTCGGCGTCCACGTCGGTCAGGCCTTCGTCGATCTCGCCGTCGAGGTCGTTGTCCAGGCCATCGCAGATCTCCTCTTCGGGACAGTCCTGCACGCCGTCCTGGTCCACGTCGATGTTGTAGACCGCTGCCGGCAGGGAGCTGGAGATCTCGCCACCGCAGTCGGGGGGCCAGAGGATGACCGCGGTGCCACCGTCGCCGCACTCCTCGGCGTAGGTGATCCAGGCGGGCTCGAGCTCGAGGTAGGCGACGTCGGCCTCGACGTCGCGGGCCATGGTGTAGCTGAACTGCACCGTGTCCCCGCTGGCTCCGAAGACGTCCAGCGCCACGTTCCACGCCAAGGTGGTGGTGTCGTCGGTGTTGGGCACGCTCCGGTCCACCGCGAGCTCGCTGGACACCAGGGTCCAGCCAGCCGGCACCGTGTCCACCAACCAGCCCTCGCCAGCCACGTCACCGAGGTTGCGGCTGGTCAGGGTCACCACGACCTCGCCCAGGACCTCGTCCGCGACCTTGCCGGCGGTGAGGACAGGCTCGTTCATCTGCCAGTCCCAGATGTTGTACTGGGCCTGGACACCGTAGACACCGGCCCAGTCGTCCAGGTCGTAGACACCATCACCGTCCTCGTCGGTCAGGCTGTCGACCCACGTGGACAAGGCGTCTGGGACTTCCTCGCCGTAGTAGACGTAGCTTCCACCGCCCACGGCGGTGAAGCCGTTGTCCACGCACCACCAGGCACCGTCGTCCAAGTAGGGGCTGTAGTAGCCGTTGTCGGTGGTCCAGGAGCCGTAGTAGGCGGTGTAGGCCTCGCCGGTGGCCAACTGCTCGGGCAAGTCCGTGATGGCCGCGTCGAGGAAGAAGGCCTGGGTATCGGTGCTGGCGTACAGGGCCCGCTCGTCCAGGCAGACATCGTAGGCGCCGCTGTTCACGAAGCTGATCGCCTCGCCGCTGCCCCCGCTGGCGATGTCGAGCCAGCCGCGGGCGTGTGCCTGCCACAGGGTCAGGCAGTCGTCGGGCACCACGTCGTCGCAGTCGTCGTCGGCGCAGACATCGTCCTCGTCCACGTCGCCGTCGCAGTCGTTGTCGACGCTGTCACACAGCTCCGAGGCACCCGGGTTGACCGCGTCGTCGTCGTCGTCACAGTCGTCGGCGGCGTCGGTCCAGCCCGAGGGCTGCTCGCAGGCCAGGGTGGTGGTCCGCGGGTCGCCGTAGCCGTCGCCGTCCGCGTCCAGGTACCAGGTGGAGGTGCCGGTGACGGGGCTGTCGTCGTCGTCCACCAGGCCATCGCAGTCGTTGTCGATGCCGT
>CAZHIK010000332.1:3753-8962 GCA_964532635.1 uncultured Enterobacterales bacterium | reverse complement strand
GTGTTCTTCATGCACTCCGGCCCCAGCCTGGGGGACCTGGGTCGCAGCTCCCTGGGCGAGGTGCTCGACAGGGCGCTGCGAGAGCGCCCGGCCAAGCACCTCACCGAGCTACCCCCGGCCTGCTCTGGCTGCCCGCGCGCTGCGGGCTGTGGCGGTGGCTGCCGCGGCTACGCCGAGCTGTACCGGGGCAGCCACACCGCGATGGATCCTCGCTGCGAGGGCACGCAGGCCACGACCCCGGCGCCCCTGTGCCCCATCGCCAAGCTCAACATCCGCACCGGCACCCTGGCCGGCAGCTCCGAGCTGGCCCTGCGGGCGCCCTGATCAACCCGCGATCAGCGGCCCGAACGCCACGATCAGCAGCGTCGTCGCCATGATGGCCATGGGGACGAGGATGTGGAGGTAGCGCTGGGCGAAGCTGTCTTCGGGGTGGTCCTCCACCATCGCGTCCGCGCCTACGGCCTGGCGGGCCAGCAGGTGGTTCATGGCCACCGGCGGTGTGAGGTAGCCCAGCTCGAAGGCCACCAGCACCACCATCCAGAAGTGGGCCGGGGCGATGCCGCTGTCGTAGGCCAGGCCGGCCAGGCTCACGGACACCAGCACCACCGCTCCGAGGGGCTCCATGAGCATCCCGATGAGCACCAGGAAGACCACCAGCACCGCCATCGCCACGACGGGTGAGCCGAAGCTCTCGCCGAAGATCTCCATCAGCTGGGCCCGCTCCACCACGCCACCCAGGCCCACCGACGCCGCCATGAGCATCAGCAGCGCGCCCACGTGGGCCGAGGTGGTGGTGGCCAGGCGGAAGGGAGCGAGGGGCGGAGCCTTGGGCTCGTCGGAGTCGGCCGCGACACGCCGAGCCCGCCAGCGGTCCACCGCGAGCACCGCCAGCATCACCGCGGGTACCACCAGCGCCGCGGTGTGCTCGGTGACCCGCACCGCCAGCAGCAGCCGGTAGACCAGCAGCACACCCACCGCGGTGAGCAGGTGGGGCAGCAGGGGCAGCAGGGCCTTGGCGCTGCTGGGCAGGGCCTGGCTCGGGGAAGCGGGGCGCCAGCGGAAGCGTCCCAGCAGCAGCATGGCCAGGCCGAAGATGGAGGCGCTCAGGGCGAAGACCAGCAGCCCCTTGCCGAACAGCTCGTCGGTGGTGACCTGCTTGTTGAGCACCGCGATGAGCACCACCAGCAAGCAGGGGCGCAGCACCACGCCCAGGCTGCCGGACATGGCCGTGGCCGCCAGGGCCAACCGGCGGGAGGCACCGGCCCGGCGCAGGGTCTCGAAGATCTCGTGGCCGGCAGCCAGCACGAAGATGCCCGAGGCGCCGGTGTAGGCCGTGGGCACCGCCGAGGCTGTGCCCGCCAGCCAGGCCAGCAGCGTGGGCGGCAGCTTCCAGGGCTCGAGCACCGCGAAGCCCAGTCGGGCCAGACGGGTGACGCTCAGGAGCATTCCCGCCAGCACGTACAGGCCCACCCCCAGGTAGATGGAGGGGTGCTGGGAGAACTTGTGCAGGTAGATGGCCTGGCCGGACTCGTGGCCTTCGACCAGCAGGAAGTAGACCCCGCTGACCACCACCATCCAGGCGAACAGCGGAACCACCATCAGCATCCGGGCGAAGCTCGAGCGAGCATGGGCCTCGAAGCCGGGCGGGCGGGCGAGGTGCCAGGTGTTGATGAGCGCGAGCAACCCGAAGCCCACCGTCCAGATGATGGGGAGCAGGGGGTCCTCGAGCTCCGCCGTGCTTCGACGTTGATCCACCAGATCGGCGATGCAGGAGAATCCCAGCAGCAGCCAGGCCAGCAGCTGGGTGACCTGGGAGAGCGAATGCTCCAGCCGGTTGCGCGGGCTCCGCAGGGCGATGTGACCTCGCTGGGCGGTGGTGGCGAGCCCGCCGGCCAGCACCAGCAGCACCAGCAGCTGCCGCCACCAGGGCCAGCTGGCGACCTTGGCCACCGCCAGCTCCAGGCCCCGCCAGCGCTCTACCCCCGGGGTCAGGCGGGTCTGGATGGCCTGGTGGTCCGCGTGACGCTCGCGACAGCGCTCGAGCAGGGCCGTGGCGGCGGCGCAGTCGGCCTTGGGGGCGGTGGGTCCGGCCGGTGCGTCCGCAAAGGGATCGTCACCGGAGAACGGATCATCTCCGGCAAACGGGTCCTCCCCGGCGAACGGATCGGCCTGGGGGGCGGGTGCTGCCTCAGCGAACGGATCGCTTCCTCCGAATGGATCGTCTCCCCCGAAGGGATCCTCGCCGCCAAACGGATCGGCCCCCGCTGGCTTCGGGGCGGGAGCCGGCGCTTTCTGGCAGTCCGCCACCTTGGCCTCGATCTCGGCCACCACGCAGCTGGGGGCCTCGGCGTCCTCGCGCAGGTCCTTGGCGTAGCCGGGCCACCAGCGCTCCCCCAGCTCCACCAGCCGGGTGTCGAGGTTGGGGGCCACCCCCAGGAACATGGACAGCAGCAGCACGCCCACGGCCACCAGGGCCGCGAGCCGAGCCGCGACCGCTGGGAAGCCGTTGACCCGCTGATCGCTCACGCTACTCGAGGGCCTCGGCGCACTCGGGGCGGCTGGGGTCCATGGAGCAGCGCAGCTTGCGCATGGCGCTAAGCATGTAGGTGTCGTAGGCCTTGTGCTCGTCGCGCAGCTTGAGTCGGCTCTGCAGGAACAGCTCGTCGAACTCGGCCACGCGATCCGGCGGGATGTCGATCCAGTACTTGGCGGGGATGTCCGCTTCGATGGCTTCGACCAGCTTCAGGCCGTCGTCGAAGTGCTCCGAGAACCAGGTGAGCGACTTGCCGGCGTAGTCGCCGGGGAACTTCGGGGCCCGCACCATCAGCTGCAGGGTGGCCTGGGCCAGGGGGTAGCGCAGGATTCCGCCGCTGGGCTCGAGGCCCCGGGCCAGCTCGAAGGGACGATAGCCGCCGGCGGACATGTAGCAGGCGTCCACGTCACCGTTGTTGAACTTGGGACCCAGGCTGCCGAGGTCGACGCTGACGCGGATGGCGCCCACCCGGTCCACCATCACCGGCGCGGCCTTGTCGTAGTCCATGGTGGCGATGCGCAGGCCGGCCAGCTCCTGGACTGTGTCTTTGCTGCGGTCGCGCATGAACAGGTAGGGCTGGCCCACCGGGACAAAGCCCAAGGTCTGGTGGTCGCCCGAGCGCAGCCGCGCCGCGGCGCTGGGGTACTTGGCCATCGCATCGACCATCGCCCGCAGGTGCTCGTAGGTGGGCAGCGCGCCGATGGCCTCGAGGGTGGAGGGGAAGCGGTTGAAGCGCTGCAGACGCACACCTGTGGCCAGCACACCGTCGCAGTGGCCGGCCTCGTAGTCGCGAGTGGCCGTTTCTTCGTCGGTGTAGGCCTTGAGGGTGACCGGCACCCCCCACCCAGCGGAGGCCACCGAGAACTCCTCGAGGATGCGGTAGTAGTCGCCGGCGCGGCCGATGGGATCGTACACGCAGAGGGTGGGATCCTCGGCGAAGGCGCGGGGGGCCAGCAGGGCCACAAGCGCCAGCAGCGGGAGCAGCAGAGCGGAGCGGAGCTTCACGGCGTGTTCTCCGGGGTGGTGGGCTCGGACGGGGCGGGGGGCGGGGCGCCGAAGGGATCGTCGCCAGCGAAGGGGTCGGGAGCCAGAGCAGCCGGAGCGGGCTCGGAATCGGGCAGCTCACCCAGGGCGGGGCAGCGGTGGCCGACGGCCGCGGTCCAGATCAGGTCGGCCTCGTGCAAGCTCACCAGCCGGGAGTACTCATCGAGCAGGGCCCAGGTGGTGTCTTCCTGGCCGACCTCGAGCGCGGCGGCGTGGGATCGCAGCGTGTGCTCGAGCTCGTCGGTGCGGCCGGCGTTGGCCGTGATCAGAGCCTGGAGCCCGCGCCCCAGCCGCACCCCTGTGTTTTCGCTGGCCTTGGCGGCCCGCTCGAGCTCGGCCCAGGGCTCGATGCCCTCGGGGGCCATGCCAGGCACCATGGCCCACGCAGCGGCTCGCATGGCCCAGGGGGCGTACCACCACTGCTCGTCGTCGACGCACCGGGTGCCCCGGGCCACGGCGATGGGGATGTCCAGGGGTACGCCCAGGGAGCCGCCACCGGCGCGGTCGTGCAGCAGCGCGTTGACCCCGGCGTACATGCCCAGCAGGTAGATGATGCCCTCGTCGCCCTCGAGGGCCGGGCACTCGCCATCACCCACCGGGCCATAGCGGGCCTCGAGGTGGTTCCAAGAGGCCAGGAAGCGCTGGGCGGCGTGGGCGTGGGCTCGGGCCTCGCGAATGCGGGCGTCTTGGACCGCGGCGATGTCCTCGCCACGGCGCATCAGCCTCGCCGCCTCGAGCTCGGCCTCCCAGGCATCGCCCTCGGCGCAGAAGCCGGCCGTGGTCTCGGAGATGATCAGCGCCAGGTGAGGCTCCTGGTCGCCGCGGCCGGTGGAGGCAAGCACGTGCCCCAGGGAGGCACCCAGGGCGCAGGCCCGGTCGACATCGCCCATGGCGCCGGCCTGAGGCACCACGCGCTCGAGGGTGTAGCGGTCGACAGCGCGGGGACAGCCGGCGAGCAGCAGGACAGCGAGAGCGGGAACGGCGGACAGCGAGCGCATGGAACCTGGGACACCTGGTGGCGGGCTCCTTATCCGCGCGCCCGCGCCTCCGCCCCTTTCCCTGGCCCATCCCCAGCACCCAGGGTTCTGGCCGCCACACGGCCAAGAGTCCCCGTCCTCACTCCAGCACCCAGGGTTCTGGCCGCCACACGGCCAAGAGTCCCCGTCCTCACTCCAGCACCCAGGGTTCTGGCCGCCACACGGCCAAGAGTCCCCGTCCTCACCCCAGCACCTCAGAGTATTGGCCGCGATCGCCTCCTGGGGCAGCTCCGCGGGGATAATGGGGGTCCGCCCAGCGTCGGAGGAGTCCTGTGATGAACTGGAGAATGCTCGCACTCGTGGTGCTGGTGGTCGCCGCCACGGTGATCATCGCCCGCATGCTGCGTCCGGAAGACGCTCCACCCACGCTGCGGATTCCCGGCACCGAGCGAGCCGCCCAAGACGCCTCTCGGCCCGTCACCACCCACAAAGCCACCTCCCCCGAGCACGAGCACGAGCACGAGCACGAGCACGACCACGAGCACGAGCACGAGCACGAGCACGAGCAAGCCCCCCCCCCCCCCCCCCCCCCCCCCCACCCCCCCCCCGCCCCAGAGGCCGGGCGGCGGCGGCCTGCGAACGCAGCCCCAGGGGG
>CAZHIK010000332.1:0-3743 GCA_964532635.1 uncultured Enterobacterales bacterium | reverse complement strand
CCCCGCCCCAACCCACCCCCCCTGCACCAGCGACAACGACTGTGGCCCCTGGGAGCGCTGCCTGTTCTCCGCCTGCGTCGACGGACGCCGGGTCTGCACCACCGACGACGACTGCGGCCCGGGGGCGCGCTGCGAGCTCGAGGCCTGCATCGAGGGCGACCGGGTCTGCGGGCCGGAGTTCCCCTGCCCCAGCGAACAGCGCTGCCTGTTCGGCCTGTGCCTCGATGGCGAGCCCCAGTGCGGCGAGGACCAGGACTGCGCCGAGGGCTGGCGCTGCGTGCTGGAGACCTGCCTCGAAGGCGAGCGGGACTGCCACCGCGACGCCGACTGCCCCCGCGACCAGCGCTGCCTGTTCGAGCGTTGTGCCGAGGGCGCCCGCCAGTGCGACGCCGACGCCGACTGCGCCGAGGGCTGGCGCTGCAGCTTCGGCCGCTGTGCCGAGGGCGAGCGGGAGTGCACCCAGGACCCCGACTGCGGGGAGGACAACCGCTGCGTCTTCGGCCGCTGCGCCGAGGGTGAGCGCGAGTGCAGCCAAGATCTCGATTGCGGCGAGGACCGCCGCTGCGTCTTCGGCACCTGCGCCGAGGGCGAGCGGGAGTGCGACGGCGACGACGACTGCGGCGAGGGCTGGCGCTGCGTGTTCGGCGACTGCGCCCTGGGCGAGCGCGAGTGCGAGCGGCACGAGGACTGCGGGGAGGGTCGTGAGTGTGTGTTCGGGGTGTGTGGGAGGGGTGAAGACGTGCCGGGTTAGGAGACGGTGGGGATACCCATGCGCGACCTGCTCCTCCATCCACAAGCCACCATCGCCCGCCTCCTCGACGAGGACTTCCGGCCCTGGCTGCTGCCGTGGCTGGGCTACAGCCTGATGTCCTGGCTCGAGGCCAGCGACAGGATCAACCGCCACTTCGACTCGTTGGGACTCCTGTTCCTGTTGGTGGTGGCGATGGCAGCTTGCACCATCGGTGCGGCGAGTTGGGGCCTGGTACTTGGCGGCATCCTGCACCTCATGGCCCGGCTCTTCGGTGGACGCCGCGGGCTGGCGAAGAGCATCCGGGCCGTGGGCTACGGCCTGGTCTGGCCAGGCATGGTGGGCGGCGCGGCCAAGCTCGGTGCCGTCATCGTGGGAGACCGAGGAGGCGATGTGCCCATGCTGGCAGTGCCCTTCCTGCTGCTGCAGCTCGCAGCGGGCCTGTGGGCCATCTACACGATGATGGCCGCGATGCGCGCCCGCCACGGGCTGCCGTGGTGGCGGACGGTGGTGGCGTTCCTGATCCCGGGCGTGGCTCTGGTGGGGTTGGTGATGGTGGTGGTGTTCGTGTACCTGCTGCTGCTGGGTTGATGGGAACCGCCTCCTGCCCCGACGGAGGCTCTCCGGCTCGTGGGCGGCATCAGCCACTCCTGCGGGTGCTGGGCGTCGCAAGCGTCGATCGGGACGGTCGAGGCTGGCCGGTTCGCCGACGCTGAGGGAACATCGAGGCCAGAGGTTCACCACGATGAACGGACGCTACCCCGCTCTCCTGTTCCTGGCGGGCCTCGGGCTCACCCTGGGCGGGTGCGGGGAGAAGCAGCGGCGCTCGAGGGACACCGGCGAGGTTCCCGAGTGCGCGGAGGGATTCCTCGCGGACCCTGGTCAGTGCGTGCCCGAGAGCTGTGGCACGGGGATCTGGGGGAGCCTGGACGTGGACGAGGGCACCGTCTACGTGGACATCGAGGCCGCCGAGGGTGGCGACGGCACGGAGGGCGCACCATTCCGGTCCATCCAGGTCGGCCTGGACTCGGCGGGCTCGCGTGGTGGTGGGTTGGTGGCTGTGGCGGCCGGGACCTACCCCGAGACGCTGGAGCTGGGCACGGACCACGCTGGAGTACACCTGGCCGGGCGCTGCCAGGGGCTGGTGACGCTGGATGCGAGCGTGGGGGATGAGAGCACGCCGGGGATCGACATCGACACCAGGTACGGAGAGGTGGAGGTGTCGGGGATGAGCACAGTAGGATCGGCCGGAATCGGCGTGCTGGTGGGATCGGGGATCGTACGACTGACGCGCCTGGGCGTGAAGGGAAGTGCCTTTGTCGGGATCGGGGCCTGCCGTGTGTCTTCCGCTGCGCCGACCGACCTGGTGGTGGAGGGCTGCGAGGTCGCCGGGAACATCTCGAGGGGGCTGCTGATCCACGACACAGGTACCCAAGTCACACTCGTGGACTCCGTCGTCCGGGACAGCCAGCCCGAAGACAACGGAGATGACGGGGTCGGAATCGACGTCCACAGCGGTGCAACACTCATGGCAGAAGGCTGTACCGTCACCAGGAACGCGGCGCTGGGGATCGCGGCCGGCAATCCAGGCACGCAGGTCATGCTCACAGACACCGTGGTTCATGACACCCTGCCCGATGGGAATGGGGAGTACGGATACGGAATCCAGGCCACGGAAGGTGCTTGGCTCACGCTCGAGAGATGTCGCATCGCCCGAAACACTGGCAGTGGAATCACGGCCGCGGGCGTGGGTACAGAGCTCACGCTCGATGACACCGTGGTCCAGAAGACCGAGTTCGATGATGACGGTGCATTCGGGCTCGGCATCGAGGTCCAAGGCGGCGCTGCGCTGACAGCAGAGGGCAGCGAGGTTGCCGAGAACGCGTCGGCGGGGATCCTGGCCACAGGGCGAGGCAGCGAGGCCAGGCTCGTGGACACCGTGGTCCGGGACACCTACCCCGACGGGAATGGAGAACTGGGGGCCGGCATCGAGGTTCAGGGGGGCGCGGTGCTCTCGGCCAAGGACTGCGAAGTCGTCCGGGCGACGACGGCAGGCATCCGGGTGCTAGGTGCCAACACCGAGGTCACGGTCACGGACACCACGGTCCGGGACATTCTGCCCGTCAGTGCAGGTGTTGGTGTGGTCGGAATCCTGGTCTTCGAGAGCGCCACGCTCGAGGCCGTGGGCTGCGAGATTGCGGGAAATCCAGGACTGGGGATCGCAGCGGCGGAGGCGGGCACCGGGATCGCGCGCATAGACACATTTGTTCAGGAGCAGGCGACAGAACCGAACGGGGCAGGGGGGCATGGCATCGTGGTCACAGGCGGCGCCACACTGTCTGCCGAGGGCTGCGAGATCACACAGAACACTGCGCTGGGGATCCTTGCCACCAAACCCGACACCCGCGTCTCGCTCCACGACTCGATCATCTCCGGAACGGGGGCTGGAATGGGCCCGGCGTGTATGACGGCGGTCGGACTTGCCGCCCAACTGGGAGCCTCCGTCACCGCCACCGCACTCCTCGTCCGGGACAACGATGGACCGGGCCTCTACACAGTGAGCGATGATTCGGAACTCTCTTGCACCGGCTGCACCCTGCTCGACAACGCCTTTGCTGCAGCCGTGGTGCTGGACGAAGGCGTGCTGGAGATCCGGTCCTCCGCCATCTCCGGCACCAGGGTGGGCCCAAGCCTCGGCGGCGGTGTGGGTATCTACGCAGCGCAGCAAGGTGGCTTGGGGCCGCCAACTCTGCTCGTCAGCGACAGCACCCTGTCCAACAACGTCGTGGCCGGTGCCTGGCTGAAGGGAGCGGGCCACTACCAACTCGAGCGTGTCGAGGCCACCGGCGGGCTCGGCGTCCCCCACGGTCCGACGATCCGCTGCGGCGATGGTGTGTTCGCGGCAGGGACCACCGCCTGGGACGACAGCGCCGGCCTCTCCATCGAAGGCAGCATGCTCTCGAGCAACCAGGGGGCTGGGCTCTTCTTGGACGAC